>CAZHIL010000461.1:0-1854 GCA_964532985.1 uncultured Albidovulum sp.
GTATCCAATATCAAAACATCTTCCCTATCCAATAGGGTGTTCCAATTCTGTACAGAATTTTTCATAAATATCTCATTCAATAATAAAAGCGACCTCTGGGTGCGATTGATAGATTACCAAATTTACAGAATTTTCAAATCAACCAAGGTCTCAGAAATTTATTTGTCTGAAATTTGCGACCACAGGTTATCGGGTCCGATAAATTTACTCACATATTCTTCGTGTGATGTCAACTCTTCCTCTGTTATGGAGAATTTAATGGGTATCGATCTCTCAAGGAATTTCCTGGTCTGCTTTGTTGCCGTTGAATCAATATCCGCAAAGAGGTCCTTTCCTCCTTCCTGATTCAGTTTGTTATATATTTCAGTTAATATCTGGGCATCAATCAAGGCTCCATGCATGGACCTGATTGACAAGTCCAACCTGTAATGATTTCCGAGAGCATCTAGGTTGTGCTGTGCCTTGCTTGGTAAAACACGGCGCGCCAATTCCAGAGTATCCACGACCCGATCAAATGGGATTTCTCTTTTTCTGCAGAGTTGTAATTCCTTGTTGATAAATGGTACATCAAATTCTGCATTGTGAATAACCAAATTCGAATCCCCAATGAACTCCAGAAACTCATCTGCAATTTCGCTGAATTTTGGTTTATCCTGCAGAAATTCATTACTTATGCCATGAACCTTGAGTGCTTCCTCCTCAATGGAACTCTGTGGAGTTAACTACCTTTGATACTCCACGCCGGTTCTGTGATGATGGATTTGTTCTATCATGCCTATTTCGATAATTCGATTGTTGGCCAACTCCAAGCCAGTGGTCTCAATGTCTAAAATCAATTCTCTCATGGAACTAAACTGTTTTTGTTTTCGCTATTACTTCTTTCACCTGAAGCCGCGTTTGCTTCAATCCAACAGAAACTATTACAAAATCTGCCCTTTGTTGTTTTTCGGCATCCGAAAGTTGCCAGCTCTTGATTTTCTGGAACCATTCCCGGGTCATCCCTTTTCTTTCCATTACGCGTTTTTCCTGAAACTCTTCAGGAGCTGAGACAACTACAACATAATCAACTTTATCCTGGAGGCCAGATTCCAAAAGAAGTGGTATTTCAAGAGCAACCAGTTTGTGCTTTTGATTTATACATTGTCCTTTAAACTCCTCCATTTTTTTTCTTACCAAGGGATGGACAATAGCTTCAAGCTTCTTTTTTTGATCATTATGATCCTGGAGTTTTTCCTTAAGTTTTTCTTTATTTATTCCATCAGGCCCCAAAATATCATCCCCAAAGGCTTTCCTCAATGGCTCGACCGCTTCACCTCCCGTCTGATACAACTTCTCCACTTCGTGATCCGCTTCCCAAACCGGTACTCCTGATTGCTCAAACATTCTGGATACTGTGCTTTTCCCCATACCAATGGAGCCGGTTATTCCCAAAACCTTCATGCTTTTAGTTTTTCGGTAACCAAATTTTTTAGTTCTGTAGTAACCTCCGGGAGTTTTCCGAACCAGAACTGGTATGAATTTGCAGCCTGGTGGAGGAGCATCCCTAATCCTTCCACAGTCCTGCACCCCCTAATTTCTGCTTGTTTCAGAAATTCTGTTTTTAGGGGATTATAAACAATATCGTATACTATAGTTCTGTAATTTAGGCTGTCGTAAGGAAATTTCATTTCCGGCTGACCTATCATACCCAATGGTGTTGTGTTGATAATTATTGACACTTCATTCAGGGCTGTCCCCAAATCGGCGTATTCAATTACTTTCACCCTGTTACCCAGATCGTTCTGCAGCAATTTTGCTCTTTCTATCGTTCTATTTGTCAGGTACACTTTCGGAACACCTTCCCTTAACAGGGTA
>CAZHIL010000462.1:0-2663 GCA_964532985.1 uncultured Albidovulum sp.
AATATCATCTTCGTCGAGTGCAAAAACACGACCGGGACTACCCGGTTCATACACAACAGCTTCAAAGGGTAGGGTTTTAGAGTTTCTGTATCTACGAGACCAAAAATCTAGAATGGCATAAATGAAGATACCATCTCCTAAAGATGGTTTAGGTCCATGTGCAAAACGGAAGCCATCCTTATCATCAAGGGGCTTTATTATTCCTAGCTCTGTAAGAGGAGATTCTAATACACTGTCAAACAGCTTATTTCCTTTAACCTGTTGAACAGAATATGTTCGAATAAAACATGCAACATCATTTTTTATAGTTGTTAATGAAACTTTTTGCCAATTCCTATCTTGGGAAAATCGGTCAAGTTTTTGAACAAACAGGTTACGTGAAAAAGTTTTTGCCGAATAATGGTTGAATGCCCAATACCAAGTTGTTTTCTTCTCATTGGTTGCTAAATTCCAATGAATCAGCCAAAGTGATGAAGGATGTTCCAAATAAGGATCTATACCTATATCTTCATCTCCAAAAAGATACTGGCCAAATTTTGTAGTATTTATTGATGCTCTCTTATTAGATTCTTGGATTATTCCACTACTAACAGACCAATGGCGAATTGAGGAAACCATGTTTTTTCCAACACCAAAACGCGCAATCGCTTCCTTACCCCAACAATGAGTTTTATTTTCTGGTTCGGATTCTGTTTCAGCAACACAATCAAAAGCTTTTTTCAACCAACCATACCTAAGAGGAAACGTTTCATGTCCTGAAAATTGAGGACGATAGTTACGTTCAAAAAGTGGGCTATTTGACATATTCTAAATTGTTAACTTTCATTAAATTACTGCTCTACTGGAGAAGTTCTCCAGTTTGATACTATGAAACTTAAATTATATAGTCAATTGATTTGAAAATTTAAATTTTGACAAAAATAATTCTTATTTCCAAGCCAATTCCCACATTCCAATTGTACCAATGAGAATTTCAGGAAGTATATATTTAGACCACCAAGCAACAACCCCTGTTCCTGAACAGGTAGTTAATAAAATGATGCCCTATTTTTATGAAAAATTTGGTAATCCTCACTCGGTTGATCATAGCTTAGGCTGGAAAAGTGCACATGAAGTTGAAAAAGCCACTGAACAAATTTCGAACTTTATCGGTGCCTTTCCTGATGAAATCTATTTTACTTCTGGAGCAACTGAATCAAACAATATGGTGCTCATTGGGCTTGCACGTAAGGTTAGTACCAAAAGTAAGAGAACCCGCTTTTTATTAAGTGAAATTGAACACAAGTGCGTACAAGAAGCGGGCAAAGCAATATCACATCAATTCTCAATTCCTGTTGAACATATCCCGGTTGATACAGATGGGAGAGTTTCACTAAATGTTCTAGAAGATATGTTAGGGAACGATGTCCTAGTTGTTTCAATTATGGCCGTAAATAATGAAATCGGCACCATTCAAGATATAGATAATATATCTAGACTCGTTAGAAACGCCGGAGCAATATTCCATTGTGATGCAGCACAAGCTCCAATTGCTATGGATATTCAGGAATTAGCCGAAAAGGTTGATATGCTTAGCTTGTCAGCACATAAAATGTACGGTCCCAAGGGTATTGGTATTTTATTTATTCGTCGTGAGCTAAGAAACCTATTAGAACCTTTATTTTATGGCGGTGGCCAACAGAATGGTTTACGTCCTGGAACAATCCCTACTCCGTTGGTTGTTGGAATGGGTGCAGCTATTGAGTTTTTAACAAGTAATGATCTCAATCAAAAACGTTTGCAACTTTGTCAAATGCGGGAAGTCTTTATAAATAAATTGCTGAAATTATCTTGGCCTGTAAAGTTGAACGGGGTGGGGGGACATCTTCGACATCCTGGGAATGCAAACCTTTGTTTTAAGGGTTTTGTTGCTAAAGATCTATTACAGATACTCCAACCTAAAATTGCAGCAACAACTGGATCAGCATGTTCTTCGGGAATAATTGAACCCTCTTATGTACTGAAAGCTTTAGGACTTTCACTTGAGGATATCGAAGCATCTATCCGCTTTAGTTTAGGGTTTGATACTACTTATGAAGATATTGAGGATGGTGTTGATTTGATTAATCAATCACTCCTAAAATTATCGAAAATTTGATATTGATCTAATCTCTATTTGGAAACCAAACCCAAAATAAAATTGAATTTAGCAACACTATTTTTGCGCTATTAGAGCCAAAATTCCATGTTCTTAATAAACTATCCGAATAAGTAGAAATCATGATTAATTGAAAACAATTGTAAAATAACACAAATGGGTTGTTCTAAAAAAGTAAGTAAAAGTCTGGATTTGAAAATATCTCAAACATAAATCAAAGTTTATAATTCAAATAACAGGGTAGTTAATGAGCACTAACCACTTCAAACACCTCAATGATCTTTTCCATAATCTATATAATGCTGATACAGAAGTTGAAGTAGACAATATATTAGAATCCTTGGATTGGAACTTTAGTTGGCGTCCGTACGGAGATAACAAGGGGAACTTTGGTGTAATTGAAAATCAACAAGCATCTGCAATACCTGCAATTGTTGAAAAAATAACCAACTCAATAGATGCCATTTTGATGCGACATTGTTATGAAAAGGGTATTGATCCAAAATCCCCTACCGCACCCAAATCT
>CAZHIL010000463.1:0-6577 GCA_964532985.1 uncultured Albidovulum sp.
TTGACAAAGTTTAACGCCTGATTTATCCAAAGTTGGATAACAAATTAGTGGCTGTAGCTCAGTTTGGTTAGAGCGCTGGCCTGTCACGCCAGAGGTCGCGGGTTCGAGTCCCGTCAGCCGCGCCACTATCTTGTTCAACAACTGAAACTTGGGAATAAGTTCTGATGGTCAAATCGATTAATCCCAGGTTCTGGTTCCCGAGAATACCGGAAATCCAATGGGTTGGCGTGTATTGTCTGATACTCACCTCGTGGTTTGTCCTGTTTCTTTCTGGCATCTACCAGTCCCACCGCTCAGTAGTCCTATTCGATTTTGGTGACCTGGTTAGTTCCTTGATCAGTCCTCATTACCATCATCTGGATTTCAAGTTCTTGTTCGGCATGTGGGGAATCATGGCCTTGGCCATGATGTTGCCCAGTTTCGTGCCAACCCTTCGTGTTTATGACGATTTAAGGTCAACCGGATCAGGTTCCTTAGCTGGCTTTTGGGCCCTTACGCTTGGTTATGTTTCAGTCTGGTTGATTTATGCCATATTCATGACGGCAATTCAGATTTATCTTATTTCCCTAAACATTCTACCTGAAGCCATGGGTGATTCGAATACATACCCCATTGTGATTTTGTTTTTTCTGGCCGGAATCTATCAATTATCCAATTTCAAGGATAGGTGTCTGACATATTGTCGAAATCCACTGCTAGTTTTTCTGGCAAGGGGTGAAGTTCGACTGAATGGCGAGTTTTATTCAGGTATCAGATTTGCCACCTGGTGTCTGGGGTGCTGCTTTTTACTCATGGCATTGTGCCTGATCACCGGACTGATGAATATTGCCTGGATGTTTCTGTTTACCATAATAATTACACTTGAAAAATTACCTGATTTGGGAAAATTTGTTTCCAAGCCCTTGGGTATTGTATTGATTGCCACTTCCTTGATAATTTATATTTTTCAATAAGAAAATGAGAACAAAATGACGAAAGCAATTACAAGGGACCGTTTGAAGGTTTCCAAAAGACTAGACAACCGTCACCCAAGTGCCGAAAAGTCTGATAGGGGCATGATTTCCTGGCACATCAAGGGTGAATTGATACTGAACTGCAATTGTACAATATTTTGCCCCTGTGTCATAAGCTTGGGAAGGCATGCACCGACCGAAGGCTATTGTCAGGCCTGGGCCGGTATTCGAATTGACGAAGGAAATTATGGAGATGAATCTCTTTCTGGATTGAATATAGGCTTGATCTTGGAAATACCGGGTCTGATGGCAAGGGGTAATTGGAAAGCGGCAGCATTTATTGATGATAACGCATCCCACAAGGCTTATCACGGTCTAATCCAGATTTTGACAGGCAAGGCAAAAGGAACAACGGGTCTCTTTAAAAATCTGGTGAGCGAATTCCTTGGGGCTGAAAGGGCTGAAGTTACCTTTGAAACACAGGGCAAGACCAGAAGGCTCAAGGTTGGTAAGAAAATTGAAGGCGAGGTATTTCCGGTCAAGGGGAAAAGTCCCGACAAGGATATAGTTGCCGTCAACACAAACTATTGGATGGGCAGCGACATTACTGTTGCCACGGCCAGTAAGGGAAGAGTCAGGGCTTTTGGCCGGGTATGGGATTTTGAAGGACGGTCAGCCGAAATTTGCTCCATAAACTGGCAAGGTCCTGAGAGGTAAGTATAATAATGCGTGATATAAATATATTCCCTTCGATAAGAGTAAGAAAAACACCTTTCTGGGACCGGGTGGTGGAGGCGGGAGTTAAATCCTGTTCCGTTTATAACAGAATGTTGTTGCCGGTACGGTTTGAAACGGCGGAGATAGATTACTTTCATCTGAAGGAGCATGTCCAGCTATGGGATGTAGCTTGTGAAAGACAAATTGAGGTAATCGGCCCTGATGCAACAAGACTGATCGAACTTCTTTCGCCCCGACCAATAGACAATTTGAAGGTTGGCAAGTGTTTGTATTTCCCTGTTGTTGACCAGTATGGTGGCATGTTGAATGATCCTGTCCTGCTCAAGCTTTCGGATACCAGGTATTGGATTTCCATTGCTGATAGCGATTATTTGCTTTGGGTCTTAGCTTTGGTCGCTGCTTTTAATATCAATGCAAGAGTTTTTGAACCCGATGTATCCCCCCTTGGAGTACAGGGACCAAAATCTGATGAGCTTATGGCCCGGGTTTTCGGCAAGGAAATTACCGAGTTGAAATTTTTTGATTTCACGACTTTGGAATTTCAAGGTAAGGAGCACTATGTCTCACGTTCGGGTTATTCCAAGCAAGGTGGATTTGAGATTTATGTTGACGAAACCGAAAACGGTATTCCAATGTGGGATGCCCTGATGAAGGCTGGTGAAGATCTTTCTGTCAGGGCAGGGGGGCCAAATTATTCCGAACGGGTCGAGGGAGGCTTGCTTTCCTACGGAACTGACATGACAATGAAACACACTCCTTACGAAAGCGGATTGGGCAAATATTGTGATGTTCATTCGACTCCCAATTGCATTGGATATAAAGCATTGAAAAGAGAGGTTGAAGAGGGTTGGGACAGGGAAATCAGATCACTCGAAATCGAGGGTGACAAGGTCCCCCTTTGTCATGTACCCTGGAAAGTTACAGTTGAAGGTGAATTTGCCGGTCATGTAACATCTATAACCTGGTCACCTGGATATAAAACAAATGTTGCAATCGGCATGATTGAAAAGAATTTTTGGGGTCCAGATACCGAGGTGTTGGTACATGCTCCCGATTATCCAAGAAAAGGAAAAGTCAGACAAAATTTCTATAGATAATTAAAGGAAGATATTATGGGATTCTTAGCCCTTGTAGTTGATAAGAATGAAGAAGGTAAAACATCCGGGTCAGTTCAGGAATTGAATATCGAAGATCTGCCGGAAGGTGATGTAACCGTCAAGATTGATTATTCCACGGTCAATTACAAAGATGGTCTATGTTTGGGTTCAGGGGGAGGTTTGGTAAGGAATTATCCACATGTTCCAGGAATTGATTTTGCCGGAACCGTAATGGAATCCCAATCAGATGGATTCAGCAAGGGCGACAAGGTTGTTCTTACTGGATGGAGAGTGGGTGAGGTTTGGTGGGGTGGCTATTCACAGATTGCCAGGGTCAAGTCCGAATGGTTGGTCAAGTTGCCTGAAGGCATGAGTACCAAAACGGCCATGATTGTTGGAACCGCAGGACTTACGGCCATGCTCGCCATAGAGGCTCTGGAAAATCAGGACATGAAAAAGGATAACGGACATGTTCTTGTAACGGGTGCTACGGGGGGTGTCGGTTCAATTGCGACCCTTTTGCTTTCCCAAATGGGATATGAGGTTGCAGGAGTTACCGGGAAAAGTGATTCCGGTGACTATCTCAGGGAATTGGGTGCAAGCAAGGTAATTCCACGTAACGAAATTGACGAAGTGACCAAAAGACCCCTTGAGAAAGAACTATGGGCCGGGTGTGTAGATGCCGTAGGTGGTGCCATGCTGGCAAGAGTACTGGGACAGATGAAATACGGAACTTCAGTTGCAGCAGTTGGATTAGCTGGTGGGGCACAATTGCCAGCAACAGTCATCCCTTTCCTTTTGAGAGGAGTAAACCTGTTGGGGATTGATAGTGTGATGAGACCTATCAGTGATCGAGTCAGTGCATGGTCAAAAATCAATCAATATCTGGATATTTCCAAACTGGAGAACGTGGTAGAGATTAAAACACTTGTTGATCTCCCTGAATTGGGCAATTCAATTCTCAAGGGTGAAATAAGAGGAAGAACAGTCATTGATGTAAATGGCTAACCTGAACCACCCCCAATCATTTAATTCGTTCATATTTTTTGAGTGGTAATTAGAGTGTCAAGAAAGATTCACCGAACAATTTCAATTGATAGATCATTTGTACAATTCATCGAGGAGAAAGCCCTACCCGGTACTGAAGTGTCCAAGGAAACATTCTGGGATGGATTGGTATCACTGATTGAGGAATTCGATGGCAAAAACAAGGAACTCGTTTCCTTTCGAGATAAGTTGCAATCACAAATTGATGATTGGCATTTGAAGGTAGGAAATCAGGTATTCGACAAGGAAAAATACAAAGTCTTTTTGCGCGAGATTGGATATTTGGTGGATGAGGGTCCAGCTTTCAGTATCCAAACCACAAGGATCGACCCTGAAATTGCGACCATTGCCGGACCCCAGCTGGTAGTTCCGGTTACCAATGCCAGATTTGCCATCAATGCAGTCAATGCTCGATGGAATTCCCTTTATGATGCACTTTATGGAACAAATGTTCTGGGTAAACCTGCAGGACAGGACTTTGATAAAGACCATGCCAGTAAAGTTATAGAGTGGACCAGGGATTTTCTGGATGAATGCTTTCCCCTGGCGAGTGATAGCCACAAGAATGCATCGGGATATCATATTTTGGATGATTCTCTGGTTGTCCAAGTATCATCAGTTGATGCACGGCTAGCTGACAAATCACAATTGGTTGGTTTCACCGGTGATCCATCAAATCCGGAAAGCATCATTTTGCATAGGAACGGCATACATTTGATTTTGGTTTTTGATCGAAATGATGTCATTGGGAAGACAGATCCTGCCGGGATATCTGATGTGGTTTTGGAATCAGCCATAACAACCATTCTTGATTGTGAGGATTCGGTAGCAGTGGTTGATGTCGAGGATAAAATTCTGGCCTATGAAAACTGGTTGGGAATAATGAAGGGTGATCTGGTTGCCGAGTTTGAAAAGGATGGATCAAATATAACTAGGGTAATCAATGGGAATAAGGAATTCATTACACCCAAAGGAGAACAGCTGACTCTCAAGGGACAAGCATTGTTGCTTATTCGAAACTCGGCTTCGCACATCAATACCGACATCGTAACTGATTTAGATGGAAATCAGGTTGGAGAAGCCATTCTTGATGCCCTTTGCACCACCCTGATTGGTTTGCATGATCTCAGGGGAGCAAATGGGAATTCACGGGAAGGTTCGATCTATATAGTCAAACCCAAAATGCATGGCCCAGATGAAGTTGCCTTGGCTGACCGATTATTTTCCCGTGTAGAGGAAATCCTGGGCTTGGAACAGCATACGGTAAAGATTGGCATAATGGATGAGGAAAGACGAACCACAGTCAATTTAAAGGAATGCATCAGGGCTGCCAGGAAGAGGGTAGCCTTTATTAATACCGGGTTTTTGGACAGAACGGGAGATGAAATCCATACATCCTTCAAGATGGGACCTTTCCTTCGCAAGGGAAGTTTAAAACAGGCTCCCTGGTTACCAGCATACGAAAACTGGAATGTAGATGTAGGTTTGAACTGTGGTTTGAAAGGCAAGAGTCAAATTGGCAAGGGTATGTGGGCAATGCCCGATTTGATGAAGGAAATGCTTGAGCAAAAGATCGAACATCCATTGGCTGGCGCCAATACGGCCTGGGTACCAAGCCCTACTGCAGCCACACTCCATGCCGTTCATTATTTCAAGGTTGATGTCAGGGATATCCAGGACCGATTACTTGATGGTGGATCACGTTCTTCACTGGATACCATTCTGCAAATTCCCATCGCCGAAGAAACTGATTGGTCAGAGGATGAAATACTCCAGGAAGTCCGGAACAATTTACAAGGCATCCTCGGGTATGTTGTCAGATGGGTTGATCAGGGCATAGGGTGTTCGAAGATACCCGATATTAACAATGTTGGTTTGATGGAGGATAGAGCCACCTGTCGTATATCCTCTCAACATGTTGCAAATTGGCTTCTTCACGGGATAGTGGACAAGGAAACTGTAATGAATTCCATGAAGGAAATGGCTGTGGTTGTTGATGGTCAAAACAAGGAGGATCCCAATTATATCCCCATGGCGCCCACCTTTGATGGAGAAGCCTTTAAAGCGGCTTGTGACCTTGTGTTCAAGGGAGATATCCAGTCCTCAGGTTATACTGAATTCATTCTTCATCAAAGAAGAATGGAACAGAAAACGAAAATGACTTAGGTAAGTAAAATTCTTGATTTACCCGCTTGATTTCCTGGTTTGGATTAAAACGGATGAAATTAAGGAGAATAACTTGTGCATGTCTTTATAGATTCCGACATCTTCTTATCGTTTTATCATTTTACAATGGACGATCGTAAAGAGCTTAAGAAGCTAGTTGATTTAATTAAAAACCAGTCAATAACACTGTATTTACCTGAGCAAGTAATAAATGAAACTCGGCGCAATCGTGCCACGAAGATAAATGATACGCTTGAGAATTTGAAAAATTACTTTCACTTAAAGAAGTTCCCTAAATAGGCTTACCATTATGTTTCGAATTCTTTGATGATGCTTGACACGACAACCTTACGGGTTATTATGATGTTAAGACTATCCATTCCTTGGTTTTACCATTGGAATGGTAAATTGATTTGGAGAAAATAATGAAACTATATAATCTGACTAGATTAGCTGCAGCAATTGTTGTTGCTATTGGTACGAGCATTGCTTCGGTATCATTTGTTGCAGCTCAACAACAATTTATTTCAATTGGAACTGGGGGCGTGACTGGAGTGTACTATCCAACTGGAGGTG
>CAZHIL010000464.1:0-9306 GCA_964532985.1 uncultured Albidovulum sp.
AGGAAAGGCTTCAAAGCTTTCCCCTGGAAATTTCCAATCTTTCCCGACTGGTACCACAAAAATCCCATCTAGAGGTGCTTTCAAGATTGGAAAACGGAACTACGGACATTGTAATCGGTACTCATGCATTATTGGGTTCCAAGGTCAAATTCGAGAATTTGGGATTACTGATTATTGATGAGGAACAAAATTTTGGTGTTGTCCAGAAAGAAAAGTTGAAAAAGCTGAAGGATGGTGTTCATGTTCTAACCTTAACTGCAACCCCTATACCGAGAACCCTCCAATTAACAATTTCTGGAGCTAGGGATATTTCTCTCATCGGTACTCCTCCATTGGATCGAATCGCCATAAAAACCTTTGTTACTGAATTTGATCCGGTAATGGTCAGGCAAGCATTATTGAGAGAAAAACAAAGGGGAGGTCAAAGCTTTTTCATTACACCAAGGATAAAGGACCTTGAGCCATTAGAAAGATTTCTAGAGGAACAGGTTCCGGAAATAACCTTCACCAAGGCGCATGGTCAAATGAATCCGGATGAATTGGAAAAAAAGGTTGCTCACTTTTATTCGGGAAAAACAGATGTCATGCTTTCTACAACAATTGTTGCCTCGGGTTTGGATATTCCCTCAGCAAATACAATCATAATTCATGATGCCCAAAAATTTGGTTTGGCACAACTCTACCAAATCAGGGGCAGGGTAGGACGTTCCAACGTTAGGGCCTATGCCTATATTACATACCCACCGAACAGAAAACTAACTGAGGGCGCTGTATCTAGATTGAGGGTATTTTCGTCCCTCAATTCGTTGGGTGCAGGGTTTTCATTGGCAGCACATGATCTCGACCACAGAGGTGCGGGTAATCTTCTTGGGGAACAGCAATCCGGTCACATCCAGGAAGTCGGATTCGAACTTTACCTGAAAATGCTTCAGGATGCGGTAGAAAATCTGGAAAGGGAAAGAGGTGAACTACAAAAGAAAAAATCAACGAATGTCATTTCACCGAAACTGAATTTGGGCATGGAAGCAAGAATCCCTGAGGACTACATACAGGATTTGAATACCAGATTAGGAATATACCGTCGGTTATCAGATATGGAGGATGAGGATTTGAATTCCATGGCCGAAGAGATCACCGATAGATTTGGAGCTATGCCTACAGAAGTAAAAAATTTTTTCATTCTCCTGAGCATTAAGGATCTTTGCATTAATACTGGTATCAGCAATCTGGATTGTAGCGAGAAGGGGGCTTCCATCAAATTCTTCAACAATGAATTCAACAATCCGGATCAGTTAATGAGATTTCTGAATAGCCAGGGTCCGGGTATCAGGATATTTCAGGACCGAATTTTTATTCCCAAGAAATGGGTTGATGAAAAAACCAGAATTCGGGGAATACAGAAATTGTTAAAAGACCTTATCAGTCTGGGTAAAGAAAAACAGGCTGAGGTTATTTCCTCACATTGAAGTCCATCCACCATCAAGAGACAAGGTGGTTCCAGTTATCTGATCAGCGTCTTCTGAACAAAGAAACACTGTCGCATTGGCAATTTGTTCTTCAGAAACAAATTCTTTTGATGGTTGTCTGGCCAACATTACATCCCTGATTATCGCTTCCCTATCTTTATTATGTACCTTCATTTGATCAGGAATTTGTGATTCAACCAATGGTGTAAGGACATATCCAGGGCAAATTGCATTGCATGTTATTGGCATTTCTGCAGTTTCCAAGGCTACAGTTTTGGTCAATCCGATAATTCCATGTTTAGCAGAAATATACGCTGATTTATAAGGTGAAGCACGCAAACCGTGTACTGAACTTATGTTGATTATTCGTCCCCAACCCTTTCTTTTCATTATCGGGAGTGCTTCGGCAATGGTATGAAATGCCGATGATAAATTCACTGCAATGATATCATTCCATTTTTCGGGCGGGAAATCTTCGATTGGTGATACGTACTGAATTCCTGCATTATTCACCAGAATATCAATATCTGGTGTATCTGTTACCAGTTTCCGTGCTTCATCGGGATAGATCAAATCAGCTTTCTTGAATAGGGCATTCGTACCGTATTTTTCGGCAATTTGAGAAGCTAGTTCATGGTTATCTGGGTTATTATCGAAGGAATTTAGGATAACATTGGCCCCAAGTGAGGCAAATTTATTTACAATCCCCAGACCGATACCCGTTGTGGAACCGGTTACCAATACAGTTTTCGTTGAAAAATCCATGTACATCAATCCTGTTGTCAAATGACCTTGATGTAAGATTTATCATTTGGATTAATAGACACCATGTTTTCCACAAACCATTGACCTACAAATTTTATATAATTAATAGTTATCCAATAATTAGAGATAGAGCACTAGTCCCGC
Organism: uncultured Albidovulum sp.; assembly: GCA_964532985.1. Classification (GTDB taxonomy): domain Bacteria; phylum Pseudomonadota; class Alphaproteobacteria; order Rhodobacterales; family Rhodobacteraceae; genus MPNP01. The sequence continues at coordinate 2,376 of CAZHIL010000464.1, forward strand.
TAGAAATTTATAGCTTTTCTATCAAGCTTTATAGGGAAAACAATGTGTAAAATTAACGCTTGGAATCCCAGAATATGAATTTTTGGCAAAAAAATGCCCGCACTGAGGCGGGCAAGAAGTCATTGAGGCAGGTTTCGTACAGACAAGAAACCTGTCGAGCAGTGAGTAGATAATAGTACTTCTGTCAATAATTACAATTAGAAAATGTAGAATTAGTCCTTTTATAGATAAAATAATTTCGGTGTTGCTCATATGTTACAAAATGTACAGACGTTTTGGTTGAAGTTTGCCCTGGTTCTGGGAGTGGTCTTGATATCCTCATTGGGACTGGTAAATAAGGGATTTAGTCAACAGGCACATGGAATAGCCATGTATGGGCAACCGGCCCTTAACCCTGATTATACGCACCTGCCGTATGCCAACCCTAATGCACCAAAGGGGGGTACTATGGAATACGGCTTTGCTGGTTCCTTCGATTCCCTTAACCCGTGGATAGTTAAGGGAAGATCTCCCTGGGCAATAAGATCATTGGTTTACGAACCTCTTATGGGAAGAAACTGGGATGAACCATTTTCCTTGTACGGATTGCTGGCTGAAACCATAGAAACAAGTGATAAAAGGGATTGGGTAGAGTTTACCTTGAGAGAAGAGGCCAGGTTTTCGAATGGAAATCCGGTGACTGTCGAGGATGTAATATGGTCTTTCGAAATCTTGGGAACCAAAGGGCATCCAAGGTATCGTACTGCATGGAATAAAATTGAATCCATAACCCAAACAGGTGAACGTTCGGTAAGAATAGACTTCAATGTTATCGATCGGGAAATACCCCTGATTGCTGGGTTAAGGCCCATTTTGCCCAAATCCGAATGGGAAGGAAGGGAATTTGATGAAAGTTCGCTTGAACTCCCGATTGGATCAGGCCCCTACGTACTTTCAGAGTTTGAAACTGGCAGGTTTCTCAAGTTCACCAGAAACCCTGATTATTGGGGAAAGGATTTGGCTTTCAACAAGGGAAGACATAATTTTGATGAGATTGTCTATGAATATTATGGTGATGGTGGAGTTGTGTTCGAGGCCTTCAAGGCAGGGGAATTTTCATCCTTCAGGGAATATAATTCCGAGAAATGGGATACCCTTTATAATTTCCCGGCTGTTCAGAACGGCGACGTCGTCAAGTCCGAAATTCCCAATGAAAGACCTTCAGGTATAAGAGGGTTCGTGTTTAATACCCGCAAGGATAAATTCAAGGATTGGCGGGTCAGGGATGCCTTGATACATGCTTTCAATTATGAATTTATCAACCAGACGCTGGAAGGTGGAAAACCGCCTAGAATAACCTCCTATTTTTCCAATTCGGAACTGGGAATGCGGTCAGGGCCTGCTACAGGTAAAGTGAAAGCGTTGTTGGAACCATTCAAGGACCAATTATTGCCTGGTGTAATGGAAGGATACGAATTACCAGTTTCAGATGGTAATGAACAGAACAGGAGGAATATTAGAAAAGCATCCCAATTACTCGCGGAAGTTGGGTGGAAAGTTGACGATGAAGGTACTCTCCGCAACAACGAAGGGGGCGCATTTGAAATTGATTTGCTATTGGTCCAAGGAGCAAGCGAATCACTTGCCATCGCGACTATATATGAACAGGCCCTGCAGAGGTTGGGAATAAAACTCGTAATTACCGTAATTGACAGCGCACAATACCGTGAACGTACGACCGCCTATGATTTCGATATGGCCTTTTACGCCAGAGGAATGTCACTCAGTCCAGGTAATGAACAATATCTGTACTGGAGCAAGGACGGCATAAATACACCTGGCAGCAGAAATTGGATGGGAATGGATAATCCACCAGCTGAGGAAATGATCGCTAGTATGCTTCGAGCTCGGGAAAAGGAAGATTTTGTAGCTGCCGTGAGGGCTTTGGACAGAATCCTCATTGCTGGAAGGTATGTAATTCCCATCTGGTTTACAGACGTTTCCAGAATAGCCCATAAAAAAGAGTTGAACTACCCGGACGTGCTCCCGATTTATGGTGACTGGATTGGATTTCAGCCTGATGTTTGGTGGTATGAAGAGTGATCTTTTGGTTGATAATTTGGAGGGTAAACCAAGCCGGCGGAAATAACCAATTTGACGGCATCTTCAATAGTCATGTCAAGTACGTGAACATCGGATTCAGGAACCATGAGAAAGAATCCTGAAGTAGGATTCGGTGTTGTTGGTACAAATAATCCTAATAAATTGTCCTCACCCTGATATGTGTGCATGATTTCACCTTTGGCAGGTCGGGCAATAAAGGCTATAGCCCAGATGCCCTTTCTTGGATATTCAATCAAGCAGGCCTTTTCAAACGATTGTGATGATTGATTGATTACCGTTTCGGCTATATGCTTCAGACCATTGTAAACCGTTCTGACGACCGGGGTTCTATCAATTAGTTGTTCTCCCCATTTCAAGAGGGTTCTACCGATAAACCCTTTCATGAAATAGCCAACCAACAGGGTGAAAATCAGGAATATGACTACTCCAATGCCACGGATATCGAAACCGAGATAGGCTTCTGGAGAATATAATTCTATGTATCTGTCAGGAATCAGGGGCAAAACCCATGAATCTATTATCCCAATGGCAGTCCATATAATGTAAATTGTCAAGGCTGCCGGGGCAACGATCACCAAACCGGTCAGAAAATTTGCCCTTAAATGACCCAAAAAGGTAGATCTGCGCTTTTTAAGCCCAAGAAAACTTTTTTTAGGTTTAGTCACATCAATTTTCCTAAATATCCATAACAAATGAATATAGGATTTTGTAATTACATTCTAGGTACTTGACAATTTCTTTGCAATTTGAGCAGCCAGGTTTGAATTATTTTTTATCAGCTTGATATTTGATTTTAAGGATTGACCTGAGGATAATTTGTTAAGGGAACTTAATAAATAAGGTGTCAATTTTTTTCCTTTAATGTTTTGTACCCGTGCCTTAGCAAGAGAATCCTTAATAAGTGGTTCAATTATATTCCGAGGAATTTCAAATTCTACTGGAATGGGATTTGCTACAAGGAAACCCTGTTCGTTGAATAGTTGTTTAGAAGTTTTGAAGATTGCAGAAATTTCCTTCACTGTATTCAGTCTCAAGGGTGATTGGCATCCTGAATTACGGGACCAGAATGCAGGGAACTCCTCATTTTGATAAGTACCAACGATGACACCAAGAGTTTCAAGCATTTCCAGAGTTTTGGGTATATCCAGAATGGCTTTAGCACCTGAACAGACTGTAATTGCCGTGGTGTTAGCAATTTGATGAAGATCAGCTGACATATCGTGAGTTTCAGAAAATTCACGGTGAATGCCACCAATTCCACCCGTAGCAAGTACCTCAATGGATGCAAGTTTTGCACAAGCGAGGGTTCCGGATACCGTAGTGGCACCATTCCAACCCCGTATCAAAGCCACGGGTATATCCCGGTTATTGATTTTCTTTATATCAGCTTCAGTAGAAAAAAAGTTCAAATCCTCAGGTGTTAAACCGATCTTGATTTTACCTTCAACTATTCCGATTGTTGCCGGAGTGCAGTCTTGTTGTCGTATTGTTTCTTCAAGTAATAGGGCTGTTTCATGGTTATGGGGATACGGCAAGCCTTGGGAGATAATTGAAGTTTCCAGGGCAACGATCGGTTTTTTATCAATCAGGGCCATATGTACCGCAGGGCCAAATTCCAGAAATGGCTTCAGATTCATTGGATCAAGCTATTTTATCACGAACAAAAACACTGGCATTCCGTAAGGCATCTTCCCTGGAATAGCCCAATAATTCCAATGCCATGTGTGCAGCCATGAAATAATCTCCAGCACCGGTTATTCGATGTGGTTGAATTGTTATTGGGGTAAACTCGATGACATTCGAACCATCGGCATCAATAATCTTGTTTCCCCCATCTGTTAAAATGACTCTCCTGTATCTGCCTAGTAGATTTTGAATGATTTCCTTAGTCTCCAAATTCTTATTCTTTTGGCCGGCCAAAAAACTAATCGCCTCCAGCTTATTTAGATACAATGTCGTGTTCAAATTCAATCCAAAACAGTTTAACCGGTCTATTTTATGATTGGAAGCGGAAGCGATATTTATTGGATAATTGTTAAAAAAGTGGACGTTAAGTAGATTTTCTATAAAATGTCCGGATAAGTTGCAATCAATCACCAATCCGGAAATATCCGTACTTCCAATTCTTGATGTAAACCATTCTTTCAGCTTGAGAAGGAGAACATCTTCATTACTCTCAAGCGTATTGCAATCGGCAATGGCTGCAACCAATCCACTGGGATCTTCAATTGCAACATATTTGCCTGTTTTTTCTGGTACCTTACAAACCAATTCACAATTTATGCCCAAACTGCCAGCTATATTCAGCAATTCCTGACCCTCAGCATCATCACCAAGGATAGAACCCAATAAAACGGGAATACCAAATTCAATCATGGTTTTGGCCAGGTTGAAAGCAACTCCACCAGGATTTTTGTGTACTGTTCCTGGTGAATCATCCCCTTTCTCGAGAAGGTTGCTGGAAAGGGCGATTTCATCCCAATGGAAGGATCCTATACATATTACAGGTTTTGCTTCTCCGGGCATAATTGTACCAAGTTTGTTTCTTGAAATTAATAATTTCTTCAATATATGGTTTTCCCTGAAAATACACAGACGGGGTTGTTGGGTTCAAGAACTTAACACTTGGATCCACCGGTTGTTTTATATTTTGCTCCGTCGAGGTCTAAACCGGAAAGGATTAACATGGCTAAACCAGTTTTCTCTTTGAGAACATTACTAGAAGCTGGAGTCCACCTGGGTCACCAGACCCACAGGTGGAATCCACAGATGGCACCATACATTCACAGCAAGAAGAATGGTATCCATATCATTGACCTGACTCAGACGGTTCCTTTGCTCATCAAGGCACTTAAGGTAATCGAAGATACCGCTGCGAAAGGCGGCAGTGTACTTTTTGTTGGTACCAAGAGACAAGCTCAATTACCTATTGAAAAAGCAGCCAAGGATAGTGCACAGCATTATGTCAATCATCGCTGGCTTGGTGGTACTCTAACCAACTGGAAGACTGTTTCCAATTCAATTTCAAGACTTGAGGAGCTTGATGAAAAAATTGAGGATGGATTGGATGGATTAACCAAAAAGGAACGATTGGGCTTATTACGAGATCAAGCCAAGCTACAAGCCTCGCTTGGAGGTATCAGGAACATGAATCACGTGCCTGATATCATTTTCGTTGTTGATGTAAAAAAAGAGAACTTAGCCATTGCAGAAGCCAACAAATTGGGTATTCCGGTAGTAGCGGTAGTTGATACCAATTGTTCACCAGAGGGAGTTTCCCATATTATACCCGGCAACGATGATGCTATTCGTTCAATCAACCTGTATTGTGATTTGGCATCAAAAGCCGTTATTGACGGCATGACTACCCAAATGGGAGAAGTTGGGGTCGATTTAGGGTCTCTGGAAGGGCCTGAGGAAGTAACCTCATTAGTCCCTGAAGAAGAAATGAATGATCAGGAAAAACCCGAAGAGGTAGAAACCGAAACTGAAAATGACACCGTTGAGGCAAGTGATCAGGTTGAGGTTGAGAATGTCGGGGAAAGTAGCACGGAAGAGGGTACAGATACCGGGACTTCAGAAGAAAAGAGTAAAGAAGAGGTAAGTGCTTAAACTGGTTTCGATCTTTTTATTGTCGGACTAGCAAGATCAAAATTCAGGTATAGTTTTATACCCAAGATACCAGTTCCCCACGGGATCTTCAGAATATTTTTGTTTTATCATAGGAGTAAATCATGACTATCACAGCAACAATGGTTAAGGAATTAAGGCAGCGAACCGGTGCTGGGATTATGGATGCAAAAAATGCGTTGAAGGAAAACGATGGTGACATTGAGGCTTCAATCGATTGGTTGCGTTCAAAGGGAATGGCCAAAGCTGCCAAGAAATCATCTCGTGATACCGCCGAAGGGTTGGTTGGTGTATATGTCCAAAATGGTAAGGGTACCGCGGTTGAAGTAAATTCCGAGACTGATTTTGTTGCCAAGAATGTAGAATTTCGCAAGTTGGTAAATCTCATCCGGAAAGAAGCTATGGCCAACAGCACCATTGAAGGTCTTCTGAATTCGGAAGTTGATGGCAAGACCATTCGGGAATCGATTACCGAGAAAATTGCTTCACTGGGTGAAAACATTACCTTGGGACGTGTCGGGTCAATTGAAGGTACCAACATTGCAAGTTATGTTCATACCTCTGTTGAAGAGGGTATGGGTAAAATCGGTGTACTAGTTGCCTACGATGGTCAGGAATCCGAATTGGGTAAGCAAATTGCCATGCATGTAGCTGCAGCCAGGCCTCTTGCCTTGTCAGCTGATGAAATGCCCCAGGAAACAATAGAAAGAGAAAAGCAGGTACTTACTCAAAAGGCCCTTGATACTGGCAAACCTGAGTCAATTGTTGCTAAAATTGTCGAAGGTGGAATTAGGAAATTCCTTTCCGAAGAAACTCTGGTTAACCAGAAATTTGTTATAAACCCGGAATTTACAGTTCAGCAGGCCGCCGAAAAGGAAAATCTTACAATCAAGGGATTTCTCAGGTATCAGGTTGGCGAAGCCAAATCATAAATTGAATTTAAGTCAGGGATCTTTGTGGTCCCTGATTGTTTTACGATTTCGCTTGTAGATGTTGGTATAAGGCCAGAATGGCAAGCAGGTAGCTGTTTTTTCCAAATCCAAATACACCACCCAATGCTACGGGGGATATGAAGGAATGCTTACGAAATTCTTCACGCCCGTAAATATTCGACATATGAACTTCGATGACCGGTATGTCTACTGCCATAATTGCATCTACCAATGCGATGGAAGTGTGAGTTAATGCTCCAGCATTC
>CAZHIL010000465.1:0-10244 GCA_964532985.1 uncultured Albidovulum sp.
AAATACCCAGTTTTTTCGCGAAGCCACTGAAAATTTCATAATCTGTTTTGCATTTTCCGGGGGGATCGGCTGCCTTGGACATGTAAAAAAGATAGGCACTTCTCGATATGGCAAAGTCATTGCGTTCCAATGAGGTTGCGCAAGGAAGTATGATATCAGCGTGTTTTGCCGAGGTATTCCAACACCAATCATTGACAATGATTGTTGATGGTTTTTGCCAGGCCCGTAGTAATTTGTTTATGTCCTGATGATGATGGAAGGGATTGCCTCCAGCCCAATAAATCAAATCAATCAAGGGATATTTACGCTTCTTGCCATCGTAATTGTATTCCTTACCAGGATTCAGCAACATATCACTTATACGGGCAACTGGTATGAACGATTTGAGCGGGTTGGTTTTCTGACTGATAGATTTGGCAGGAATGACTATTTGTTCTTCGCCAATGGTGTTGACTGCCCCATAACCGAAACCAATTCCTCCTCCGGGTAATCCTATTTGACCAAGCATGGCGGCTAGGGCCGTCGCTGCCCAAAAGGGTTGTTCACCATGATCCTGCCTTGTCAGCGACCAACTTACCGAAATCATGGTTCTTGATGAGGCCATATTTCTGGCAAGATCAGTTATTGTTTTCGAGGGTACACCAGTTATTTTAGAAGCCCATTCAGGGGTTTTGTCAATACCATCAGAAAGACCGAGGACATAATCCTTGAACTTTGTGAAACCTACCGTATGGGTAGCAAGAAAATCCTTGTCATGAAGGTCTTCCTTGATCATTACATTGGCTAGACTCAGGATCATCGCAACATCAGACCCAGGAATTAAGGGAATCCATTGTCCATGAATAGTATCAAGTACATCCGATTCAATCGGGCTCAGGTTTACAAATCTGGTTCCAGACCTGAAGGCATTTTCCAATCCCTGCTTTGTTGAGTGATTTCCCAACCCACCCGAATTGATCTGGCTGTTTCTCAGGGGAACACCGCCAAATGATACAAACAATTCGGTATTCCCAGAAATTGAAGACCATGATGTAGCCTGGTCCAGGAGTTTCATGAAGGGACCAAGAACATAGGGCATGACAACTTCACCCGCAGCCAGACTGTAACTGTCTTTTCTGGTAGTGAAGCCTCCCAGACAGTTCAAAAATCTCTTCAATTGGCTTGGTGCATGGTGAAACCTTCCGGCACTTGCCCAACCATAGGTACCACCAAAGATGGCTTCATTGCCGAATTTGTTTATGACCCTTTTCAGTTCCTCGGCAACAAGTGTTTCAACCCTCTCCCATGAGACTTCATAAAATGGTTCGCTTCCCCGTTTGTGGTTATTTGTTCCCGGCCCTCCTTCAAGCCAGCTCTTTCTGACCATCGGGGCATAAATTCGGTTTTCCGAATAGAGGACATCAACAATCGCCCTGCCGATAGGGGATGGATCTTGATCATGCTCGAAGGGGTACAAATCGGTTATCCGGTCATTGTTCGTCTTGACTCGATAAGCACCCCAATGGTTGCAAGTCAGTGGAAGTTCTGAAATATCATCTTTGGACAGCATGATTGAAAAATAAAGAAAATTTCACTGATTTAAAACACCAAAGGCAGAAAAATGACTCGCAGATTACTATGCTATGGCGATAGCAATACCCATGGAACACCTCCAATGACCTTTCTCAACCAACGGGAAAGATTTGATCATGAAACAAGATGGACAGGACACCTGAGGAATTCTCTTGGTCCTGAGTGGGAGATAATTGAAGAAGGGTTACCTGGCAGAACGACCCTTCATAACGACCCAATTGATGGAGCGCATATGAATGGACTCTCACATCTTCCGGTTTCACTCAATTCCCATCGACCACTTGATCTAGTGTGCATTATGCTTGGAACCAATGATTTGAAGGCAAGGTTCCTCGTTCCGGCCTTGGAAATACTTATTTCCCTCAGATTGTTGGCCCAAGCCGTTCACAGCTCTGATACCGGACCTGATCAATCTTCACCCAAGGTACTGATTGTCCTTCCACCACCCATTAAAGAAGTTGGAATCTTGTCAGATGTTTTTCATGGAGGAAACAAACGCTCTTTGTACATGAAGGAATTGGCCCCCGGTTTTTTCAATGAGAACAATTTGATCTGGATGGATGCCGGTGAACATATGGAAGTGTCACCAATAGATGGAGTTCATTTTGACAAAGTGGGTCATCAAAAGCTGGGATTGGCCGTTGCAAAGGCCATATTGGATAAGTTTTGAGTCTTTTTAACACTAATTGGCATTAATGTCACGGTTTTGACCAGGTTAATTCCAGACCCTGAATGATCTGTTTGGTATGGTAGTTTTGGAGATCACCGATGCTCTTCATTCGATGCTCAATACCAATTTACCGATGGAATCTCCTATTGCCAGCCGATGATGGGCTTCAGATGCGTCTGACAGAGGGAGGGGTGAGCCAGCTTCCCATCAACCCCGATTGAGTGCCCGTCGAAACCTGTCTCTTGCTTCTGAGCTGTGGATATAATCATATTTCCAGGGAAATTTTTTTCCCGGTTCTATATCCAGTGCCATGAATATCGGCCCTTTGCACGAAATGATTTCGGCCAGCATCCCCCGCATTTTTTGCAGAGAAGAAAACCGGAATGAGTGTGGGTATCCACAGGCCTTGGCAATAGATGCAAAATCAATGTTTTTACCACCAGGAACGGGGTGCCCACCATTTACCTCATAGGTTCCGTTGGCAAATACCAAGTGATACAGGTTTTCTGGTGCTGCCTCACCAATGGTGGCCAAGGTACCGAGATTCATCAGAAGGCTGCCATCACCATCAAATACAAATACCCTTCTTTCAGGATTTGCCAGGGCCAGCCCCAAACCATGTGAAGAAGCCTGCCCCATGGCGCCTGTCGCGACATAATTCAAATCGCGAGGCTTGATTTCCATCCAGTCAAACAGGGATTGATAAACCGCAACAACGATATCACCCTCTTCAATCACTTCTCCCAAGGCCATCAATGTTTCATCCCTGAGCATCATTCTACCGGTGTCCTGCCAATCAAGAATACATGAGGTTTGCTATCAGCATAACAGGAATCAATTCTGCCCTGAATGGTAAATGCATCAGAAGGCTCTTGGATCAGACTGAAGGAAACCGACATCGCTTCCAGTACAGATGGAATAATCCTGACACCGTAGACGCTGGATTGTTCAGGTACCGGTTCGGGTTCCTTGCCCTGCAATCCCACCATCATGATTACCGGAAGTTGATAATCCATGGCTATGGCACGAATGGAATTCAGGGAATCCATCAAGCCGGTCTGTTGCATTAGAAGGACTGCCCTTGTATCGTTATAAGACATCGCTGCACAAATCGAAACACCTTCATCCTCCTTGCATACCCGGATCAATTCAAAATCATTGTTCCTTGCGATGGGCCACAACAAACCTGTGCTGGTTACAATATCGGGCACTGAAACGACAAATCTTACTCCAGCCATCTGGAGTTGCCTGATTATTTGCTTGCCGGATGGATATTCGAGGGATTTCATTTCAATAACCCTATTCTAGGAATTCCTGCAAATAGCAGGCTGTCAGATCCAGCTGGTTTTCAAGACCCAGTGTAATTCGAAGGGTGGATCCATAATTTTTCGAAGCAAATCTTCTGACCCAAACCCCTCTTTGTCTCAGGAATATTTCTGCTTCCATGGCCGAACTCCCTTGCCTTGGAAATTCGAGTAGGAGAAAATTAGTGTGGCTGGGATAGACCCTCAAACCCATTTTTTCAAACGCCGAAGTGAACTTCACTCGCGTTTTCCTGTTATAGGATTTTACCCAATTGACGTGGCTTTGATCCTCAAGGGCCACCAATGCCATCCGCAAGGAAGCCGATGAGAGGGGAAAGGTCAAACTTGCCTTGTTGATAATGTCCTGAACTTCCCTTGAGGAATAGGACCAGCCAATTCTTGCTCCTGCCAAACCATATACCTTTGAGAAGGTCCTAGTGAAGACAACATTCTGGTTTGCTTCAACCAGACCCCTCAATTGCTCGAAGCATCCTTCATCTATATACTCCTCATAAGCGCAATCAACAATAAGCAATATCCTGGACGGGATATTGGCGTGCAAGCGCTTGATTTCACTGAACGGAATCATGGTTCCGGAGGGATTGTCCGGGTTGGCAAGATAAATGATATCGACGATATCCAAATTCTTGGCAAGAAAGTTATCCACAACGACCGTAAAATCCTGATCTTCAACCATAACTGGTTCACCACCTGCTGACAAGGCATATCGGGGGGTTTTCAAATAGGAATTCTGCGACCTTAGCAATTGCCTCCCTCTTCCCAGGTAGCATCTCACCAATCTTGCCAGCAAATCATCGGAACCACACCCAATCGCTACCCTGTCGGGATCTAGACCAAATCTTTCAGCAAGAGCAGGAACCAAAAACCTGTGTTGGTTTGAAATGTACCTTTCATTCTCAAATGAAGACATTTTTGCCGTATTTATGACATGTGGACTAGCTCCAAGCGCATTTTCATTGGAATCAAGTCTGATCATGGGGGGAGGCCATGCCATATCAGGATCAATCATATGAGCAGCAATCTGTTTTATGCCTAGGTTGGGAGTTGGATGTTTCATCAAATTAATTTATCGCTTGCCGATCTGAATATTAATCTGTTTTCTCACTGTTATTGCATGTAGGATCTATACCTGATTTACCTGGTGTATGGCTTGGCAGCCAATGCATACAATTGTCTTCATGGTAAAGTTCACCATACTTGTTGACATTTTGTCAGCAACAGTCAGGATAATTCCCTTTGTAGATTTTTGGTTTTAATTTAATGATTGTCTGAAAATCAATAGCATTTTAATTTCATTCTTATTCGGCTATGTCAAACGATCCAGGATACACAAGCAGGAACTTCAGGGGGCATTCACGCCAGGAAGTGTGGCACGTACGATCGGATCCGTTGTTGTCGGAAGTGGGTCCCGGCAAGCCGTGTGGTGAATTTTTCCGCAGGTTCTGGCTGCCTGTTGCCTTGGCGGAGCAAGTCGGGGAACTTCCCCTTCGAATTCGAATACTTGGCGAAGATCTTGTTCTTTTTCGTGAAAAGCTGGGGGAACTAGGTCTGGTTCACCTCCATTGTTGCCATCGCAACATGTCTCTGGAATTTGGAATTGTCGAGGAGGGGGGAATAAGGTGCAGTTATCATGGATGGAAATACGCTCTTGATGGCACCATCCTTGAAACACCTTGTGAACCACCTGCCAGCCAGGTCAAGAACAAGACCTGCCTGGGAGCCTATCCCGTTGTGGAATACAAGGGGATGATTTTTTCCTACATGGGTCCCATGGAATTGTGTCCTCCCTTCCCGTTCATGGATACTTTTGACGAGGAAGGGGATATCATGATTCCCTACCTAATCGAATCACCTTGCAACTGGCTTCAGGTAATGGAAAATGCTTGGGATCCCTACCATGTGGTTTACCTGCATACCAAGGCAGTTCGAACACAATTTATCGAAGCCTTTGCGGAAATGCCAAAAATCCAGTTTCATGAGCGAAACTATGGCGATTTCTATACCAATACCCGACGAGTTGAAGATATCATCTGGATTAGGGTCCATGATCTGTTTCTTCCAAGTTTTACACAGAATGGAGGGCATTTCCCAATCCCTGATAAGTCCCGTTACTTTGGCCGCTGTGGGTTAAGCAGATGGGTTACACCGATTGATGATACGAGAACGATGGTCATTGCCTGGAGGCACTTTCGAGAGGGCGACGATCCTAGAGGATTGACAGATCCCAATGAAGTCGGCTTGGGTAAAACGGATTTTTATGGTCAAAGTGGTGATCGAGATTATGAGACTCGACAAAAGGATCCCGGAGATTATGATGCCTGGGTATCACAAGGTCTAATAAATATCCACAAAAGGGAAAATCTGGCTTTCACCGACAGGGGTGTTGCCAAGGTCCGAAGGAAACTTCGATCAGCCTTGAATGATCTTTCCGAAGGTAAAGATATACAAAGACCTTCCGATGTCTATGAGAATCCGATTCCCACCTATGGTGGCGATACCATGTTGAATATACCACTTCAGGCTGGGCGGGATGATGCTGCCATTCAAAAAATCGTCGCTCTCAAGGTTGCCGAAATATATCTATCGGGAGACAGATACACTGGCCGACAAAGGAAAGATTTTATAGTTAAGGAACTCAGAGAATATGAACAAAGCTGGGCCAATGAGAACAGCAATTAATCCCGGCAGGATTGAATGGTCCGGGGAGAATCCGGGAATTTACCTCAAGGAAAATGCCGATGGGGATTACTCCACGCTGGGTTTGTTTTTCCGTGTAGTCTTATCCCCCTATGGCAGCGGGACAGGAGCAATAGTACTGGGTGAACCTGATACATCTGAGGGTTGGCCCAAAGTTCCAAATTTCATCATCGGAGATAATCAAAGATTGTTCATGTGGCTTATCGGGGGTTGGGTAAGCAAAATGCCAACCTTTGTTGGCAGGGTCGGTCTTGATCACATGAGCTGGATTGATTTGCTTGGATCAACCAAGCATCCGACCGATTTGAAATCAAAATACACCGAGTCCCTGATGGGCAAGGGGGTTGAGGTTCAAATGATTTGGCAGGAATTGGGAGCACCCCTTCCCGTTGAGTTAACAGCAGCCAATTCCGTAACCAAGGAACATGAAATGTATGCCGTTTTTCTGGAAGCTCAAAATGCTCAGATCCATGTCAATAATGCTCCGCTGAAAGGGTCTGTCACATCCAGGCAATTTTTTGGTAAAACCATGAGTACGGCCTTTCTGGCATTATCTGAAACATGGGTAACACCCAAGGGAATGAGTTGAGGTTATGCATCTAGACACGCCCATCATGCCCGGCAGGATCGATTGGACCGGCGAAAATCCGGGTATTCTGCTAAAGGATGACAATGATGACTTTTTGGCCATGGCATTGTTTTTCAGGGTTTCGTGGTCACCTGCGGGTCAAGGTCAACTTTTGCTTCTCTATTCTGACCTGCAATCGGATCATGGTACAGCCTCTAGACCAAATGTATTGATCGGTGACAATCCACAACTTGCCGATTTCTTGATGGAAAATTTTATCGGCAAACTTGGTGCTTTCAGAGATGCTAAACCCTACGATTACCTCAAGTACCAGCCTGCCTTCAATATTCGCTCGTCAGGAGACCCGACAAGTCATCGATATACTGAATCCATTTCGACACCAGAATTGGTGATTGAACTGGTCTGGGAAGATCTGGAGCAACCCAGGATGCTGGAATTGATTCCCGAGCAAACGGGCACCAAGGAACATTTCATGACCACTCTGCTGGTGCCAGCCAAAACCGCCCAAATCCTTGTCAATGGCCAAGCACTTGCTGGCAAGATCGGTACCAGGGTACAGGCAGGAATGGAAACGACAACGGCATTTTTGTATTTTGGTGAAACCTGGGTCATACCTGAGGAATAATCAGGAATGATTGCCTCGAATACACCACCGGACCAGCTGGCATTCGATTACACCATGGTTGGTGAACCTGTCTGGAACAGGATTGAATTCGCGAGGGATGTTCTGCCACTGGAAGACAATTTTCTTTTGCATGCCGGCCCCCCATTTGAAGACGAACCTCCAACAAGACCCATATTGAATTCAGCCTGTGTTGCAGCTGTTTACGACGGTCTTGCCAGTGATCTTGATGGTGCCGAAGAGATGATACTCAATGGTGACATCAAATTGTTTCCTGCTCAGGATTTTAATGTTGTTACCCCTTTGGCTGCCGTTGTGTCTCCATCAATGCCACTCCAGGCAATTTATGATGCACATCGTGGATTGGTCAGAACCTTTTCCCCCATAAATGGTGGCAACGCACCTGCTGCAAGGTTGGGACTGAAATCAATGAAGGTGGTTGAACATTTGAAATGGCTTAATTCTGAATTTGCCGAAACACTTGCATCAGGCCTGGCAGAGGGAATCAGTCTTGTACCAATTGCTAGCGAGAGCCTCGCAAGGGGTGATGATTGTCATGGCAGAACTGCCCAAGCAACCCGTATATTGACCGAAGAGCTCATGGATCGTTCACAGGTTGGATCAATTAATGCCAGATGTTTGGAATTTATGTCAAATTGCCCTTCTTTGTTTCTGAACCTGTGGATGGCTGCTACAAAATGTATGTTGACTCTTGGCGAGAATGTACCCAATTCTAGCCTAGTAACAACAGCGGGAGGAAACGGTAGTAAAGTCGGTATCAAACTTTCTTCACAACCAGAGAAGTGGATCACAGCCGATGCCAAACCACCGAAGGGTCCTTTTGATGTTGATGTCCCCCGGACAAGGGCAATAGGGGCCATAGGAGATAGTGCCCTTGTGGATATTTATGGCTTGGGGGCAATGGTTATTCACCTTGATCAGGTCATTCACCAGAAAATGACACCCTTTTTACCACCGGATTTCCCCCACATTCGGGAAAACCTATTGGCAAGTGAACATATCGGATTTCAGGGGCTGGGCATCAAACTGGGAATAACTGCCCAAAGAATTGTGGAATTGAAAATATGTCCCGTGGTTTCGCTAGGTATAATTGATAGGGAGGGTTTGGAAGGAAGGCTTGGGGGTGGTATTTATGACATGCCCTTGTACCTTTTTGAAAAGGCCCTGAAACAAATGGAAAGATATGAAGATGAAGAGTAACCTTCTGTCAGCAACAGAAATTGCCCAAAAAATCAAATCTGGTCAAACAACCGCTTCAATTGTAATGCAGGATTGCCTTGCGAGGATCCAGGAACGCGAGGAGTTGATCGGTGCTTTTTCCTTTATTGATTACGACAAAGCCCTAGAATTGGCTGAATTGGCTGACAAAAAACCAAGTGAGGGTTCACTTTCAGGAGTCCCTTTTGCGGTCAAGGACATTATAGATGTGGAAGGGTATCCCATAACCCAGGGATCGTCCATTTATCAAAACAGAATTCCTGAGAAGGATGCTGAATGCATTAAACGACTGACTGAGGCTGGTGCTATTCCAATTGGGATAACCGTTTCCACTGAATTCGCCTGCTTTACACCTGGCAAGACGGTCAACCCCCATAATCCTGCCCATACACCTGGGGGGTCTTCCAGTGGTTCGGCAGCAGCAGTTGCAGATAAGATGGTACCATTTGGATTGGGATCCCAAACAGCTGCCTCATTGGTCAGACCTGGGAGCTATTGTGGAATTTTTGCCTATAAATCATCCAACGGCTATTTGAGTCTTGCCGGAGTGTTGGGACTTTCTTCCAACCTCGATTCATTGGGTGTACTTGCCCGAACTCCTAATGATCTTCAACTTGCCAGAAGTGTTCTAAATGGTGATCAACAAAGTAGTATCAATTCTGAAGTCAAGCCACGAATTGCCTTTATGAAAGGACCCCATTGGGATGAGCTGTCAGAGGATGCGAAGGAGAACTTTGAAAAGAGTTTTGCTCTTCTGAAGGAAAAGGGTGCACAGGTAAAATATGCCGATCATCCGAAGGAGTTCAACTTGCTGACAGAAGCACACAAAACCATCATGACAATGGATATTTCGCAATCACGAAGGTTTGAGTATGAAAACTACCGATCACAACTGAGTGACAAATTTATCGAATTGGTTGAAGAAGGTTTGGCTAGAACAGATGAAGATTACATGGAAGCCTTGAGTGCACGTGAACGCGGATTACGGGTTTTGTCCCTCATGTACAATTTTTATGATGTTATCATTGCGCCAGCCACCTCAGGGGAGGCTCCCAAGGGATTGATGGCTACTGGTGACCCACTATACAGCCGGGACTGGACACTGTTGCAACTACCCGCAGTCTCGATGCCCTTTGGTAAGGGAAAAACCAATCTTCCCCTATCTTTGCAGATAATCGGCTGGTATGGTAAGGATCATGACTTGATTGATTACTCAGCGAGTATCAACGATCTTCTTAGCGAAGAATAATCGGGTCCCTCTATCCCCTTAAGATATTAAAAGAAGGCCTGTAATCCGGTTTGGGCTCTTCCCAATATCAGGGCATGTATATCATGGGTTCCTTCGTAAGTATTGACTGTTTCAAGGTTTTGTGAATGGCGTATTACCTGATATTCTGCCTGTATCCCATTACCCCCAAGCATGTCACGGGCCAACCGAGAGATATCTAATGCTTTACCACTGTTGTTCCTTTTGATCATTGATATCATTTCCGGAGTGAAAAGGTTTCTATCCATCAACCTCCCGACCCT
>CAZHIL010000466.1:0-7555 GCA_964532985.1 uncultured Albidovulum sp.
TGCGTTCGCACATCGAACCTTTCAAAGGGTTGTTTCTTGGGCTGTTTTTCATCACCGTCGGATCGGGGATTAACTTTCTTATCCTTTACCAGAATCTGTTTTTTGTCTTTTTGTTAACCTTTGGATTGATAGCCATAAAAGTAGGTGTCCTCTATGCCTTGTCTTTGATTTTCAAGATCAGGGGACGGGATAAATGGTTATTTGTTCTTGGTTTAGCACAAGGTGGTGAATTTGCCTTTATTCTTTTACAGTTCATGTCTCAGACTGGAGTAATTATAAAGGGTGAGGAAAATATTTTGATCCTGGTGGTTACCTTATCGTTGGTTTTTACACCGGCCTTGTTTATTGCTTATGAGTACATTGCTAGAAAAAAGGGTATAGAAGGCGATCCTCTTACTGATGATATAACTGAAGAGGGTGAAATCATCATAGCAGGGATCGGAAGATTCGGAGAAGTCGTTAACGATATGGTTGCTGCCAACGGGTATAAGACAACTGTACTTGACAGCAATTACCAAAAAGTCAAACTCATGCGTACCTTGGGTTACAAGGCATTCCTAGGAGATCCCACAAGACCCGAATTGATAGAATCGGCGGGTTTGGCCAATGCAGCAATTTTGGTAGTGGCAATTGATAAGCAGGAAAACATTACGGAAATCGTGCAGTATGCAAGAAGAAAACGGCCAGACCTTCATATCATCACAAGAGCCTTGGACCGTCAACATGTATTTGAGCTATATCAGGCAGGAGCATCAGATATTGTCAGGGAAACCTTCGATAGTTCACTCCGGGCAGGAAGATATGTCCTGCAAAAAATGGGAATACCGGAAGAGGAAGCCCATATCCGAACAAGAGGTTTTTACAAATTCAATCGACGGGCAACCAGAGAATTAGCTGCAGTATGGGATCCTGATATTCCCCTGGAAAAAAATCAGGCCTTTCTTAACAAGATAAGGGACCTGAACAAATCCATAGACTCCTCAATAGGCATTCCCAAGGAAGATCTACCTCAGGGCGAAAGATTATCCGAGCAGGCGGAAATTGATTCCAATATTACCCACGATGCAGATATTAAGGAAGTTGACACCCCGGAAATCGAAGTCATTCCAGTAAAGGGGGAGGTTATTGATCAGGATGAATTTACAAATAATTCCCGTGAATCGTGACCTTTGGGAATTCAACTTTTGTTTGCAACCATTGCCTCGGAAAAGGTTGCCATCCCACCATGACATCTTACTGCTGCCCTCAGGATATGAGCTGCTACCCCAGCTCCGGAAGCTTCTCCCAGTCTCATATCCAAATCCAGTAAGGGCCTGAGATTCATTTCCTTCAATAATTGAGCGTGTGCTTTTTCAGCTGACTGATGTCCAGCTACAACATGGGTCAATAGTTCCTGGTCAATTTTGAACAATACCGCAGCTACGGAAGTACATATATAACCGTCCAAAATAACCGGGATGGACTTTAACCGGGCACTGAATATTGCTCCTGCCAGTGCAACGAGTTCCCTTCCGCCCAAGCACCTGAGTACCTCCAAAGGTGAATCCAGCCTTTCCCCATGTCGTTTCAATCCCTTGTTAATTACCTCTATCTTCAGTCCAAGCTGGTGATCATCAATGCCAGTACCCTTCCCTGCCCAATCCTTTGCATCACCACCAAAAAGGGCAGTTGCAATCGCTGCAGCTGAAGTCGTGTTGCCGATACCCATCTCCCCGGGAATAACCAGATCATATCTTTCGTCAATAGCTTCAAAACCCAAGTAAAAGGCTTCAGAAAATTCTTCCCTGCTCATTGCCTCTTCCTCGGTGAAGTCCCTCGTGGGTTTATCCAGATCAATCGGGACTACCTTCAAGGTTGATGGCAGGAGACTTGCCAATTGATTGATTGCTGCTCCTCCCTGTTGGAAATTGCTAACCATCTGATGGGTCACTTCCATGGGAAAGGCTGAAACTCCACTTCGGGCAACCCCGTGATTGCCTGCAAAAATTGCAATCAGGATGGAATCGATATCCCTTTTCTGGGACCCCTGCCAACCAGCATACCAGATGGCAAGGTCCTCAAGTCTTCCCAATGAACCCAAAGGCTTGGTCAATTCCCTGTTCCTGGTTGTGGCTTCATTAATATGCTCAGAATTAGGTTGTGGGAGGTATTGCAGTGATTCCTGAACAAGTTCAAAGGGATCACGATCATTTTGCTTGTTGGATAAAACCTTATTCATGTGTTAATTTCTTTTCCGATTGGATTTAATCTGGCATTCTAGAAATAAAGTTTTTTGGGGACAATTTTCCATAATGCAATTGCTACAACTTCCAAAAAAAATAGCATCAGATTTTGCCATATCCCTAGGCCTTTTTACCAGAATCCCTGTTAAATCCGGAGTTGAGCATCCAATTCTGGGTACTACGGTCTGGTCTTGGCCAATTATTGGTGGCTTAATAGGCCTTGTGGTCGGTATCATTGCCGAGATCATCAATTCCCTAGAAGCACCCCCCGAACTTTCGGCACTGATTATAATAACTCTTTTGATATTTATCACTGGTGGTTTTCATGAGGATGGATTGGCGGATACCTGTGATGGGTTGTGGGGCGGAAATACACCGGAAAAACGATTGGATATAATGAAGGACAGCAGGGTTGGGACCTTTGGTATCCTGTCCTTAATCATCTCCATAATGTTCAGATGGGTTTTGTTAAAGTTTCTCTTTGAAAGCGGTTTCCTTGTAGGTCCCATTATTGTCGTATGCGTAGTCTCAAGGTCGGTACTTGTACCCTTCATGATGATTCTTCCCAGTGCCAGAGAAACGGGGTTATCGTCATCAGTCGGGAAGATTCCCCTTTGGTCAGCAGTGATTTGCTTGATCATATCTCTCCTGCCCATCTTCCTTTTCCTTGGTCCAAGTGGGTTGATACCGGTATTTTTTGGCTTGTTTACCACCCTTCCCGTTTACTTTTCGGCAAAAAAACTATTGCAAGGTCAGACGGGTGATGTATTGGGTATGTTACAACAACTTGTTGAAATTGGAATTCTGTTGACAATTGTCCTGTACTATACGGGGTAATCAATTGTGTAGGGATTTGCAAACCTTCGGAATTGATCAAAATGAGTGAGGTGTAAAAAAATGCTCCGCAACAATTGCAATACCCAAGGTGACTTGTTTAAGAGAATATGAAAAAATGATGAACATGCTCATAGTCCTTTTGAAGGGAACCATTGCCGCAATATTACTTTTTGCCGCGATCTACTACATACTTTCCTACCTTTACTGAAAAATTTTGAAATATGAAACAGAGCCCACCAAATATCGTATTGATAATGGCCGATCAACTTGCTCCGCAGTTTACCGGTACCTATGGGCATCCATTTGTCAAGACTCCCCATATGGATGCCTTGGCTGAAAGGGGAGCACAATTTGATTGGGCCTATTGTAATTCCCCACTCTGTGCCCCTTCCCGATTCAGCTTCGTGTCAGGTCAACTGGTAACGAATATTGCAGCCTATGACAATGCCAGTGAATTTCCTTCCTCAATCCTAACTTTTTCCCATTATTTGAGGGTCATGGGATACAATACCTGCCTTGCCGGGAAGATGCATTTTGTCGGACCCGATCAATTGCATGGATTCGAGGAAAGGGTCACTACAGACATTTACCCTTCCAATTTTGCCTGGACCCCAAATTGGGAATTGCCGGACGAGCGAATTGACCGCTGGTATCATAATATGGATTCTGTTTTTGAAGCCGGTTGTGCAGCTTCCACGTTTCAAATCGCCTACGATGAGGAAGTGTCCTTCAGTACAAGAAAAAAATTGGTGGAATATGCCGGGGACAGGGAACGGCCCTTCTGTCTGGTGGCCAGTTTTATCCATCCACACGATCCATATGTTGCCACTCCTGAGTGGTGGAATCTATATGAAGATGTAGAGATTGATCTTCCTAACAACATACTAGACTATGATCAACTAGATCCCTTTTCCCAAAGGATTATGAAGGGGATTGAATCAAATAATCCCAAGATTACCGAAGAAGTCATTAAGAATGCTCGTAGGGGCTATTATGCCAACATGTCATATTTTGACAGCCAAATAGGCATGATTGTTCAGACCCTGAAGGAAACTGAGCAATTTGACAACACCATAATTATTCTTACAGCCGATCATGGCGAAATGCTTGGAGAAAGAGGTTTGTGGTATAAAATGAACTTCTTCGAACCATCAGGCCGGGTTCCCATGATTATGGCTGGTCCGGGAATTGCTAATCGAAAAGTCAAGAGTATTTGCTCATTGGTGGATATCCTTCCTACGCTGATTGACATTGGGGTTCAGGGAGGCATGGAAGAACCCGAACTGGTACAGGCCATAGATGGCCGATCACTCTTGCCAATGGCAACAAGTGATTTTGAAGATGGAGGAGAGGCGATCGGTGAATACTGCGCCGAACTTACCCCTAGCCCGGTGTTTATGATACGGCGGGGTGATTACAAGTTCATATGTTCCGAGGGAGATCCATCTTTATTGTATAATCTGAAAGACGACCCGGAGGAACTTGATAACCTGGTTGGCAAGAAAGAATTTGCTTCCATTCTCGGAGAGTTTGAGAGGGAAACTGCCAATCGCTGGGACATTGACAAAATAAAGGCAGATATAATTGCCAAGCAAAAACAACGCCACACCTTGTTTAGGGCCTTGGAGAAGGGAAAGATTACCCATTGGGATTACAATCCCCCTCGGGATGCCAGTACTGAATATGTTAGAACCCACATGGATTGGAAATTTGCAACGGAAAGAACCAGGGTACCACCATTTAAACCAGATTCGTAATTTAAGACCAAGCAAGAAAACCTGTAATATTTGATAAGGAAAACAAAATGGCACTCTTTCAATTCACTGATAACAATTTCACCAGTATTGAAGAAACAACTTATGAGGAAGTTGGTAAACTTGAGCGGGATATTCAAACTCTGATTAAGACTCAACCTGAAATAATCTCACCTGATACACTGATAGTTAGTGAAGAATTTAGTCCTTGGGAGGATAGTAATAATCGAATAGATCTTTTGGGTATTGACAACGAAGCAAACCTTGTTGTTATTGAATTGAAGCGCACCAAAGATGGTGGGTATATGGACCTTCAAGCGGTACGATATGCCGCCATGGTTTCTACAATGCAATACGATGACTTAGTGCATCATTATGAGAAATTTCTAAGTGATAACAATTTAGAAGGTAATGCAAGGGAAATATTAGCTGAACATCTTGCCCTGGAAGATCAGGATTCAATCGAACTAGGGCAAATGGTTAAAATTGTACTTGCTTCCCCTGGGTTCTCTAAAGAGTTGACAACAACTGTCTTGTGGTTGAATGAACAGGAGGACTTGGACATACGGTGTGTAAGGATTCTTCCTCACAACAATTTTGGACAGATCTTGTTGAATGTACAAACGACTATCCCCTTACCCGAAACTAAAGAGTATCAAACTCAACTTAGAAATAGGCGTCAGAGTGAACGCTTGCGAAAAAAGGCCAAAATGGGGAAGACCCCTAAATATAATGTATCCTTTGGTGGCAAATCATATCTTAATTTGAACAAACGGAAGTTGATGTACTTGATCTTTTCAAAGTTGTTTGAAAATGATGAAAATCCTGAAAATATTGTGAAAATTATACCCAGCAAAACTCTGGTATTTGATGGTTTACTAGAAGACGAAGAAGTTAGAAATCGACTAAAATTGAAGGACAGGGGTGCAAAATTATCTAGAACCGCACGATTCTTCTGTGAAAATAATGAACCCGTACAACATAGGGGTAAGACGTATATATTGTCTAATCAATGGGGTAAAGATACCCTTGATTTGGTAAAGGATTTGGTCAATGAATTTCCAAATCACAATATTGAGGTAAGTGATGCAGATTCTGATTGAATATAAAAGAGGTTAACGAAATAAGAAGCAGTTAATTACCAAAATCTACATCTGGTTGGGAGGTAAGTGGATTTATATCTCTAGGGTACCATCAGGTGAGTTGCTCGCCATTTAAGACGAAGAGCTACGTATTTAAGCACCATAATTTGGTATCAGCTACCCTCACCGGGTTTTTCCGAGAAATACTTTTCCATTTTACCTTCCTCAAATTCGTGACTCTCGGCATCAGGTGGAGCATCCTTCTTTTCAAGGATAACTGGCCAGATTTCAGAATACTTGCGGTTGAACTCAACCCAATCTTCCATATCCGGTTCCGTGTCGGGTCTTATTGCATCAACCGGACATTCAGGTTCGCAAACCCCACAATCAATACATTCGTCCGGATGTATGACCAACATGTTTTCACCTTCATAAAAACAGTCAACGGGACATACTTCAACACAATCCGTGTATTTGCAAGCGATGCAACTATCAATTACTACATATGTCATTTTTGCCTTGGGAAAATCCGCAAAATGTACTGGAAAATGGCTAGGTATTTATAATTTGCCCTGTTTCAACCTGTTTTGAGAAGATAAAAAGCAAATTTCACAATTTTGTTCCCAGTAAAACAAAATACTAGATTTGCAATCAGAATTTATAATTTATCCCTGATATCCATCAATGCTGCAAAGGGATGATCGGGATCAATCCTCGTTGGGACAGGTTTGGAATTTCTGGACTTCCTGTAATCCGATCTGTTAGAGGATCTGGATTTAGTATTATTGCCAAATTTACCCTTTGGTCCCTTTCCTCTTTTGGATCTGAATGAAACTCCTTTTTCTCCTTGGCTATCCTCCTTGCGCTTTGAGAATTTCCTTTTCGGAGGTACAGCCCTTTTGGGTTTCCATTTATAGGTATAAACTACCTCCTTAACGACCTCTTCGACCGTTTCATTTACATTCTCTGTCAGGGGTTGATCCTTGGCTGTATTTACGAGAGTCGCTTCTGTACCATTTTCGTTTTCTATACTGGTCACCTTACCTGCTTCTGCCTCGAAATTGTCTTGCACTGACTCATTGGTTTCAGTTACTGTTTCAGAAATTGGTTGTTCCAAATTGGTCTGTTCAGTTTTGGTATTTATATCCTCTTTCTGATCTGTTACTTCCTCAACTTTTTCTGAACTTGTAGATACATCTTCGGTAGAAGGGGTAATTGATTTCTGATTTTCTTCCCTGATTACGGTGTATCCCAGCCCTTCCATGAATTCTGAAAACTTTTCATGTGACAAACCGGTAATGGAAAGCATCTCGGCCGAGGGTCCAAATCCTTTCCTGCCATCCTCTACTCTGATTAGATTCATCAATCGTTCCAGAATATCCACCCTGATAGCCAAACTGCCAATCTGGTAATATCCACATTTGGGAAAATACCCCTCTGGTGCCTCTGGCAATTGGGTTAACGACGTTAAACCCAAGGGTGGGGATGGCGGAAATTCAGAAAAATCATTTTGCAAGGACCATAAAATCAATCTCATGCGGGTCGGGAATGGCTTGATTGAAGTGAATTCGTAAACCGAATACTGTCCGAACCTGACACCTAAAGCCCTGAGAATTTTTCTCTTTTCCTGATCAAGATCTGTAACTTCATTGGCCACAGC
>CAZHIL010000467.1:0-3786 GCA_964532985.1 uncultured Albidovulum sp.
GCCTTGACCGGATTCCTACCAGGGAGGATCTCCATGCACGCTGGCATTGGATCAGGGAAAAAAGATTGCTGAAGAATGGCCGCAACCCGTCAAAACATGACGTTGGCCGTACCAGTTGGATGATCAGTGGCAAGGGGGAACCAAAATTCAGAGAAAATGAACCAATTCTTGAACATCGCTTTCGCTATGATCCAATGCCACTTGAATGGTTTGACAACCCGGCCGCCAGGAAGGTTTTCCGTGATCCCGATCCTGAACACGGTTTTCTGGAACACATGTGTGCCAAACATCTTGCCGGTTGGCGGGACCGTCCATCAGGCAAGGAAATGTACCGGATGTTGAGGGAGGGTACCACAAACGGGGATGAGAGGGAAGTCGTACGGGAGTTGCTGGTGGATCTTTATCCGGAAAGCTATCCCCAGTTGCGGCGGAAGGATGCCCTCAGCATTTGGCACATTGCCAGGGCGGCCCTGGAATGTGATGTCAGGCGGGGAGCCCTTTCCTGGTGGCTTAACATGCATGCCCGCAAACCCTTGTAGAAAGCATATTATGAATGATAAAAAGCCCAAAATCAAACCAATAAATTTTGTGGGATCCTTTGGTAGTCGAGTTGGTGGACAGCATAAAACCAAGACACAAAGAATCACAGAGACACTCAACGACCTTAGATTGGTGCTTGCTGGTATGGGTAGTGGCAGCAAAACAGCTGATATGGCAATCGGCGACAAAACTAGTTATAGGTTGGATAGTAACGAGATGGTCCAGAACAATACATCCTTGGCACGGGCGTATGCATTGTTCCTTAGGTCCTTCACAGCTGGAAATCTGGCCTGCCGGTTTCGTTCCGATGGTTTTTTATGGCGAGGGACAGGGGTGAGTGACCACCCGGAGCCTGGCAGTTGACATTGGCCCCGGCAGCCAGCAATTGCTTGATTCCCCTCGTCCAGCCCCTTTTCGTGGCAACATGCAGGGGAGTCTCATTCCGAAGACCCTGAAGGTTGGGGGACATGTTGCTCAGGAAACTGTATTTCCCCCTGAAACGATCAATCATACTCATATTCAAAAAGTGTTTCAAATTTGCTCAATACGATCTATTCCTCACCAATAGACGTCAAAGACCTTAAGGAAATGCCATTGGGACCGGCCCCGCCAGCAAAAGCAGGATCACCAGAAGCTTGATGGATTGGTAAAAATGCTTCAACATGGTCTGTTTCTCCATCTTTTTGTTATTGATATGTCTTTGATCATTGGACCAGCCAGGTGCACTGACGCCAGCCGCCAAGGTCGCACTCATTGGATGCACGGGCACTTTCCCGGATCAAACAGCGCATCGAATCCCACAGCAGGTTGACATCCGTCGGATATTGGACATCGGTCTCGACGACGAATGAATCACATCGACCATGCAACAAGTCGCCAGGTTTTTTTTGACACCCTGTTACCACTCTCGACAACCAGCCTGCCGACTTCCGACAACAACTCCGGGGTCAGCAGGCTCACATTGTCCACAACCGACCGGTACGAATACCGGCGCCTGTCACAGATGTCCGCATGCCCAAGAAACCGGCGAAGGGTGTTGTGATCGTTGACCAGGGCAGGCACGAGTTAGGAGATATATTGATCAAAAAAAATTCCTCGTGAATTCGATTGACTGAATGAACGAATTCGGGAGTGGCTACCAAGCGATGGATAGAGCTTTGGTAATTATGAAATCAATGACCAATAAAAATAATAACTTGCTGGAAGGCAGAGGATTACGTACTTCAAATCAACTTAGATTCTGACTTGGCCCAATTAAATTATTTGCTCAGTTGGTCAGGTTGTAATGCAGACACAAGGTACAGATTTATTCATTAGAGGTATCTTGTATTAGGATTTCTTGGAGAGCAAGGCTGTTTCTGGAAACTTTGGGAGTTAAGGACAATCCCCTCCTGATTTTTTTCAAGTGCTCAAGAAGTAACTTTTCAGCAAGGTCAGGGTCACCCTTTTCTATTGCGGAGAGTATTAATTCATGCTCATGATCTGGACACCAAGTAGAAATGTTGTCTCCTAATAATGCTACAATAAGGGAAGTTCGAGTTACCAATTCCCGAAGGGTTTCAACCAGAAGAGAATTATTCGTTGCTTCTGCCAAAATAATATGAAACTCGCCAGATAATCTTACAAGTTTTGGCCTGTCCCAGTCGCTTCTTGCTTGATCTTCTTCCTTTAGGTGACTTCTTAGAATTTCCAATTTGCTCTCGAAGTTTCTGGCGGCCAGCTGCCTAACAATTCCTGCTTCAATGATTTCTCGGGCCTGAAACACCTCCCGCGAATCCTTTTCACTTGGTGAAGAAATGAAAGCCCCTTTATTCGATTGAAGATCCACTATTCCCTTGTTGGAAAGTAAAAACAGGGCTCTTCTGACTCTTTCCCGGTTAACCTTGAAAATTTTTCCCAAGGCAGTTTCGCCTAGTTTGGTTCCTGGAGAAATTCGCTGATTGTAAACCGCATTGAAAATAGCCTCTACGATTTCATTTTCCTGGTCAACCCCTGCAGGGGTACGGTATGTTTCAGGTTTTTTAAGTGTCAAGGGAATCCCATTATTACTAGTAAAATTAACGATCAGAACATTTTGTTGACAATTTTATTGAATATTGTTGACACATTCAAGAAATACGGTATACAATAACCGATATTCTCAGGAAGTTCCAACTTCAATTCTGAGATAAAGCTATTTACATTTATTTTTCCAAGGAGGAATTACCATGTTTATGAGATTACTAAAACTTACTCTCTCTTTGACCTTGATTACATTAGGATTCGTGTCCCTAAGCTCAGCACAAAATCCGGTTTTGAAAATTGGGTTTGTAGGAGTTACCAGTGGTCCAGCCGCCGCTTGGGGGATTTCAAATCAAAGATCAATGGAAACCAGAGCAGCATGGCTCAACGAATTGGGTGGTGTAACCATTGGGGATACTACCTATGACATCGAAATTGTTTCATTTGATGATCAAAAGGATCCCAAAAGAGCCATTGCCGGAATGGAAAAAATGGCTCAGGAAGGTATCCATTATGTAGTTGGACCGAACGTGGATGATGGCGCTGCTGCCGTTCGACCAGTTGCCGAAGCCCAGGGAATTATGTATTTTCCTTATGCTTTCCCGAAAGCGCTGTATACTGCACCGGCATCTAATGCCGTTTTGGGAATGATAGCCAGTTACCAGTCAGGACCGCCCATTTATAAGTATTTGATGGATAATGAAGGTGTATCGTCAGTGGCCTTTATTGCCGCCAACGAATCAGACCCACTAAGCCAAAGAGATAATGGAGTTGAAGCGGCGAATGCTCTTGGTTTGGATATTGTTTCAGAAAATGTAACCTATCAGGTCGACACTACCGATTTTGTTCCAGTTCTGACTCCAGTGATTCGAACAAATCCCGATTTGCTGGTTCTTTCTGGTGTATCTCCGGCAAATGCTCCACAGTTGATTAGATCAGCACGGGAATTGGGATTTGAAGGAATAATTTCCACCGAAACGGCACACGATGCCCGAGTCCTTCAAGAAGGTGCAGGTGACCTTGCCAATGGGTTTATTTCCGTTGGTGGTGCTTCAACTCCAGAAATTGCATCTGATGCCATGAAAGAGTTTGTACAGAGGTACACTGAAATGTTTGGAGAATACAATGATGAATCAAATACCAAGGTTTATGCTCTGGAGTACATTCTTGAGACATTGAAGGCCAATCCAGCTGCCATTGACGACGTAAATGAGTTCCAGAAAACTATGGATACCTTTGAAGCAC
>CAZHIL010000468.1:0-1980 GCA_964532985.1 uncultured Albidovulum sp.
TGGTAAGGCTGGACCAATCGAAGCCTTGGATATTGTCATATCAGACATTCAGGGTAATGCTTGATAGAAAGACCTTTTTCCCATGGATATAAAATCGCTCCTCTTGGTTGGTTGTGGAAAGATGGGATCAGCCCTTCTAGACGGATGGCTGGATAGGGGACTTTCCACGGACTCTATCCGAATTATTGAACCATTTCCGAGCAATTGGCTCAAGTCTCAAAACATATCATTGAATTCCACGATTGCTAATTTCGAACCCGACTATTGTGTATTGGCCGTCAAACCACAGTTGATTGATGAGGCTCTTGGACAAATTTGCCATTTGGGCAACCGAAAGACCATTTTCGTATCCATTGTTGCCGGGACAAGGTTTCAAAAATTCGAAAGCATTTTGGGGGACCATATATCGGTCGTAAGGGCCATGCCGAATACACCTGCTGCCATTGGCAAGGGTATTTCTGCTCTTGTAGGTAATAGCAATGTTAGATCAGAAGATTTAAAAAAAGCAGAATTGTTGTTGTCAGCAGTAGGTGACACGGTAAGACTTGACAATGAAGATCTTCTAGATGTGGTAACTGGTGTTTCGGGTTCGGGTCCTGCCTATGTTTTCAATTTGATTGAAACGATGATCAAAGCTGCCGTTGAAGAGGGGTTAGACGGGGATATCGCAGAAAAATTGGTGATCTCGACTGTGATTGGGGCGGGTGAACTTGCCAGACAGTCCAATGATCCACCTTCCCAGTTGCGAATAAATGTTACTTCGCCTAAAGGTACCACGGAAGCAGGTCTTAAACATTTGATGGATAAGGAAAACGGTTTGGAACAGCTCATTGGTCGAACTATTGGGGCAGCTGTCAAGAGAAGCAGGGAATTAGGTAATGGCTGAAATCAAGTTTGATGATTTTTTGAAAGTGGATATACGTGTGGGGCAAATTGAAAGGGCTGAACCGTATCCGGAAGCAAGAAAACCTGCCTATAAGCTTTGGGTAGACTTGGGGGGCGAAATAGGCCTGAAGAAGAGTTCAGCACAGATCACTGCCAATTATACCCTTAATGAACTGGTTGGAAAAAAGGTGCTTGCAGTTATCAATTTCCCACCCAGACAGATAGGGAGATTCATGTCTGAAGTACTTGTTCTTGGTGTACCTGATGAAAATAATGAAGTGGTACTTATTTCACCTGACAAGACTGTCGCAAATGGAGGGAGAATGTATTGATGTCCAAGTCTAGAGTTTTGTTTACCAGAATCCTGCCGGACAAAGTCATGGATGAAGCTGATAAACTTTTCGACCTCACGGTCAGGGATTCGGCGATACCAATGACTGAGGCAGAAGCAATTCAAAGTCTGGAAGAATATGATGCGATAGTACCTACCTTGGGTGATGACTTTAACACCGATGTTTTCCCCAAGGCGAATAACCTGCGTTGTAAGATACTAGCCAATTTCGGTGCTGGTTATAACCATATTGAGGTTTCTGCTGCAAAAGATAACGGAGTGACAGTAACCAATACTCCCGGGGCAGTAACCGATGCCACAGCAGATATTGCCCTGTCCCTGATCTTGATGACCGCAAGACGTACGGTTGAAGGAGACAGGATTGTCAGAGCCAATCTATGGACTGGCTGGAAGCCAACAGAAATGCTTGGAACCCATGTAACAGGCCAGACACTTGGCATAATCGGCATGGGAAGAATTGGCAAGGCAATTGCCAAAAGGTGTCAGGCCGGTTTTGACATGAAGGTCATATTTTTCAATCGTTCAAGGGTTGCTGATCCTGGAGTGGCAGCTACCCAATTGAATTCAGCAGAAGAAGTTGTTGCTAAGGCAAATTTTGTTGTGGTTGCAGTTCGAAGCGGGCCGGAATCCTACCATCTAATTGATCAAAGTCTTCTTTCTGCAATGCGCAATGATGGGATATTAATCAATATATCACGAGGGGATGTGGTTGACGAGCAAGCCCTGATACAAGCCTTGTCAAC
>CAZHIL010000469.1:0-2837 GCA_964532985.1 uncultured Albidovulum sp.
CTCAGAATGCGCAAGGATGAAATGGAGTATGCAAGCCTCAAGGAAAATGCATCCATAGCCGATCAGGCCATGCTTGCCGGCATTGCTGCTATTAAGCCTGGTATGAGTGAACTGGAAGTGGCTGCAATCATAGAGAGAAAATTCAAGGACCAGAATACCGCGATGAAATTTGCCATTGTCGGGGCCGGGCCGAATGGGGCTTTGCCGCATCATCACACTGGATCGAGTATTCTGGAAATGGGTAATGGAATAGTCATTGATATTGGTGGGCAGAAAGGGGAATATTCAAGTGATATTACCCGCTTTGCCGTATTGGGAGAACCATCCGAGGAGATGGTCAAGGTCCACGGTATTGTCAATGAGGCGGTCAACCATGCCATGAAAATTACCAGACCAGGGATCAAGGCAAGGGAAGTTGATCAAGCGGCCAGAGGTGTAATTACGAAAGCGGGATATGGTGAATATTTTGTTCACCGGACCGGACATGGGTTGGGAATTGAAGTCCATGAACCGCCTTATATTACAGCCTCTTCGGAAACCATATTGGAAACGGGAATGGTTTTTTCCATCGAGCCGGGGATTTACCTGCCGGGCAAGTTTGGAGTGAGGCTGGAGGAAATTGTAATCCTTAGGGAAGACGGCCCCGAGATTCTTTCCTCCTTATCAAGAGACATCATTCGCGTATAGCCATGACCAGGGATCCCATAACGATATCGGTCATTCAGGCCGGGTTGGTTGCTGCTGCCGATGAGATGTTTGAAACCCTCAAGAAGACTTCCATGAGTCCCATTATTTACGAGGTATTGGATGTTGGTACAGGCATCACGGACAAGCATGGCAACTTGGTGGGTTCAGGTGCCGGTATTCCAACATTTGTTGGCATACTGGATAAGGCTGTCAAGCGGATAATCGAAATCCATGGCCTGGAGAAGGTTGAGGAAGGTGATCTGTTCATTACCAACGATCCCTATTACGGTGGAGTAACCCATCTTAATGATGTCGTGGTTTCGCTGCCTGTTTTCTTCAATGGCGAATGCATAGCCTGGGCCTCTTCCA
Source organism: uncultured Albidovulum sp. (assembly GCA_964532985.1). Taxonomy (GTDB): domain Bacteria; phylum Pseudomonadota; class Alphaproteobacteria; order Rhodobacterales; family Rhodobacteraceae; genus MPNP01. The sequence continues at coordinate 1,057 of CAZHIL010000469.1, forward strand.
TTGGACATTGGTCTGATGTGGGAGGATCAACACCCGGGTCCATGTCAACCAGGGTCAACGAAATCATTCAGGAAGGTTTAAGACTACCTGCAGTCAAACTGTTTGAAAGGGGGAAACCGGTAACTTCGCTCCTTGAAATCATAACCTGCAATTCCCGACTGCCCGAAATCGCCAGGGGCGATCTCTGGTCCCAGATATCAGCCAGTCGAAGGGCCGGCAAGAGGATTACCGAACTTGCCGGTACCTATGGCATGGGGAATTACAATCTTGCGTTGGAGGATTTGTTTGAAGAAGGGGAAAAGAGGGCCAGAAAGGGGCTTTTGGAATTACCCAAGGGCCGGTTTGAGGCTTCGGAGATACAGGAAAACGATGATTTATGGAATGTTGCCATAACCATCACGGATGATGACTTTGTCGTTGATTTGACTGACAATCCCGAACAAAAGGCAGGCCCTTACAATACAAGCAGAGATGGGGCAGTTATTTCATCCCAGATGCTATTCAAGGTACTCACCGACCCCAATCTGTTTTGTAATGAGGGTTCCTTCAAACCCCTCAAGGTCATAACCAAACCGGGAACAGTATTCGAGGCCACCGGGACAGCACCCCATGGTTATTATTTTGAAACCCGCATTCGACTTTTCGATCTCTTGTTACAATGCATGGCCAGGGCAATGCCTGAACAACTGCCGGCCGGACATTTCAGTTCCATCTGTGGAACGGTCATTGCCGGAGTGCATCCGATAACGGGCAGGAAGTATACCATGGTTGAACCTCAGCTCGGTGGATGGGGTGCAACATCGACAAGGGATGGGTTGAATTGCATGTACTCCTTTAGCCATGGCGAAACCTATGTTTGCCCGGTCGAGATATGTGAAGCCAGATATGGTATGGAAGTTGGATGGAAAAAACTGCTTGATGATCAAACTGGTAAGGGCTTGTATGAGGGTGGTAAAAGCCTCTCGACCTCCTACCGCATGAAAGGGAAGGCAGTGGTATCAGCCGGTTACAGTCGCAGTAAAAATCCGGTATGGGGTCTAAACGGAGGAAATCCGGGAGGAACCAACAAGTTTGAGGTCAGGAAAGTGGGAAGTGATCCTATTCGTTATGCCTTTGTAAGTGACCTTGAAGTAGACAATGGTGATGAAATCATTATCGAAACTGCCAAGGGTGGAGGTTGGGGCAGGCCTATTGATTAGGATTTGTAAAAAATATTTTAATTTTTGAAACGAACTTTGGGTACCAGGAAAGTATTGAATGGGCAGAGACTTATAGGGGATTGGGTGGTAGATCACAAAGGTAACAATAACGAAAACAGTTGACATTCATTTTTATAACTAAATTATTGTCAATGACTTACCGTTCAAAAGGTTTTGGAGGAAACCATTTAATGGATGAAAGCAATGACGAGCTTTGGAAAATTCCAAGTGCTGGTTTTCGCTCACAAAAAACAGCCCAAATTTGTGCTTTTTTTGCGAGTCGAAACAGAAGCCCGATTGATAAGTTAAAACTGATCAAACTAATTTATTTTTCAGAAAGAGAGTTTCTTTCTAAATATAATAATTCCATGCTTTTTGATGAGTTCTATTCACTTCCTCATGGTCCAATCTGTTCAAATGCTTTAAATGGAATTAATGGCAGACTGTAACTATTCAGGTACCCAATCATTCAATATCCTGAACAATTTGCATTGTTGTAGTTGATATCCTGAAAGTCAAGCCTATTTCAGTTTCCAACAAGACGGCCATAAAGCCGAAGGCAATTCAAGCGAGCAGTAAATT
>CAZHIL010000470.1:0-6068 GCA_964532985.1 uncultured Albidovulum sp.
AGGTTCCACTTGCCGGTTCCTTGAGTGTAGGAACACTGATTGTTTGACCGTCTAGTTCGACACAGTCAATTCCAGTCGACAATTTACCCTCGAATTCAAGAAAATTCATTGGAGGCGATCCGATAAAATCAGCAACAAACATGGTTGCAGGATAATCATAGATGTCTTGGGGTATTCCCGACTGTTCAATCACACCATGATTCATTACAACAATCTGATCACCCATCTGCATGGCTTCTCTCTGGTCGTGGGTCACATACACTGTTGTGGCCCTCATTCGATCATGCAACTCCCGCAATTCTCCTGCCATATGTTCACGAAATTCTGCATCTAGAGACCCCAATGGTTCATCCATGAGAAAACATTTTGGATTCCTAACTATTGCTCTACCAAGGGCAACACGTTGTCGATCCCCACCAGATAGACCACTTACCGGGCGGTCTAGAATGTCTGTAATTCCTAATATTCTGGATACTTCCGCAATCTTTTTATTTACTTCTGCCCTTCGCATACCCTGACTAACCAAAGGGTAGCTGATATTTTTTCGCACATTCATATGGGGATAAAGCGCAAACATCTGAAATACAAAGGCAATATCACGCTGGCTGGCTGGCTTCGTTCCAACTTCTTCCCCATCTATCAAAATTTCCCCTGATGTAGGCATCTCCAAACCGGCAATCATCCTAAGAGTTGTGGTTTTGCCACATCCGGAGGGGCCAAGAAGCATAAAAAAGTCACCATCCCTAACAGTAAATGAGGAGGATTCCACAGCAATAAAGTCACCAAATTCCTTGCGAAGGTTGCGAATTATGATTTCTGCCATGGGGCCTTGCTCTTTTTATTTTTCCGATTTTCATCTCCATTTAAAGGCGGGAATCGGATATCGGATGGTTGACTGAGTCTCTCAGACAAAATGACATAGTCCGCAGTGGACCGATTACATGCAATTACCGTTTGGTACAATGTGGAGATTCTAAGGAGAGCTTTAACATCCACATCATGAGGCATGGGGGTTAGCGGATCTGTTAGGAAAATCAGGATATCAATCTTCCCTTCAGCAATCATTGCACCAAGTTGCTGATCACCTCCTAAAGGGCCACTTTTTAGCAAATTGATTTGGAGTCCGCTTGCCTCAGAAATCTGGGCCCCGGTTGTTCCTGTAGCCCACAATTGATGGGGTTCCAATAATTTAATATGCTGTCTGACCCAATCAATCATATCCTTTTTCATCTTGTCATGAGCAACCAAGGCAATTCTTTTATGACTTGTGTCATCCATCATTGATTTTTCCTGCTATTTTGGAAAATGGCTTACAATAATGAACATTACAGTTCCAACCAGGGTAACCAAAAAGGACCAGGTGTATGCCCAAAAAAGATAAGGTTGCATCAGCATGACAACCCCAACTGCGATAATTAAGGAGGCTACCATTTCCCAAGCGCCTCGACGCATATGGTACAAATCTTTAAAAAAACGGATCATTTGCGAACAGCACCAAAAGTAATTCCTCGAAGGAGATGTCGGCGAAGTAATATTGTAAACACAATAACAGGTACAAGAAACAAAGTAGCTCCTGCAGCAACAGCTGGCCAATCTTGACCACCCACACCAATAATTGTTGGGATGAAGGGGGGAGCTGTCTGGGCCGTTCCAGAAGTAAGGAGAACGGCAAAAGCATATTCATTCCACGCAAAAATCAAACAAAAAATTGCGGTGGAAGCTATCCCGGTCGTTGCTTGTGGTAGAACGACCTTGATGAATGCCTGAAAACGTGTATAACCGTCAATTAGGGCTGCCTCCTCATATTCAATGGGAATTTCATCAATAAATCCCTTTAACAGCCAAACTGCAAGTGATAGGTTTACAGCTGTATACAGAAGAATCATACCTGCGTGGGTATCGGACAATCCAAGTGTCCTAAACATTAGGAAGATCGGTATCGCAACAGCTATGGGGGGCATCATCCTAGTAGAAAGTATGAAAAACAACAAATCATCCTTAAGTGGAACTTTGTACCGGGAAAATGCATAAGCAGCCAAAGTCCCCAGAAAAACTGATAAAAATGTCGATCCGAACCCTATGATCACTGAATTTAGAAACCTCTCACCAAAACGGGACGGTCCAGCAATTACCATTCCTTTGTCATGGACAATCTGCTCATACCAATTGTTTGGCGGGTTGTTCGCAAGGTATTCTTCGGTTTGTCTGGTTTGGGTTGTAAATAGATTTACATATCCTTCCAAGGTGGGTTCAAAAATTAGTTTTGGTGGATAGGCAATGGAGTCTGTGGGTGTCTTGAACCCAGTGGAGAGAATCCAAAGAATTGGTAACAAAGTTACAAGGGCGTAAATTGTCACCAATGTGCCAGCCACATATTTTTGTGTATTGCTTGGTTCAGTCAATGACCAATTTGTCATCTGTCCTTTACCTTATTCAGGGCCTTGACATAGATTGATGCCAAACCAAAAATCGTTACAAATAGTATAACTGCATAAGCGGAGGCATATCCAGTTCGCCACTTTTCAAAAGCCTCACGCTTGAGATTGATGGAGGTAAGTTCGGTTGTGGATCCAGGCCCTCCACCTGTCAAAAGCACAACAAGATCAAACATCTTGAAGTTTTCAATTCCCCTGAACAAAACTGCCAACATCAGAAATGGGAGAACCATGGGAATGGTTATGGTCCAAAACTGTCGCCATGAGGATGCACGGTCACATTCGGCAGCCTCATATATATAGTCGGGTATTGATCTCAAACCTGCTAGGCAGATCAACATTACGAAGGGTGTCCACATCCACGTATCAACGATGACAATCGCCCATGGAGCAAGGCTGACCTCCCCAATCATGGTAAAACTGCTAGGATCAATTGTTGTAAGAAAAGAGATCAGGTAATTAAATAACCCGATTTGGGGTTGGTACAGAAAGGTCCAGAAATTTCCAACAACTGCAGGGGAGAGCATCATGGGAAGTACAATGATAGTCGTCCATAAGCCTGTTCCCTTGAATTTCCTGTTAATCAGCCAAGCCAAGGCAAAACCGATCACGACCTGTAGGAGAAGAGTCCAGAAAAGAAAGTGGGCGGTAGCCTGCATGGTTTGCCAAATATCGCTATCGGTAAGAATTCGTTCATAATTCCGTAAACCAATAAACTTTATATCCGCATTGGGACGGTTGGCCCGGTAGTTTGTGAAACTCAGCCGGATGGTCCAAATCAGTGGAAAAATGTTAATTGCCAACAACAGCAATATTGTAGGGGTTACAAAAATCCAAGCTATGGCGCGATCAGATAGACCCCGTATTGAACGACCCACTTTTTGTGGGGTTGCTTCAGCCGCCTTTTCCAACGGCGATACTTTCATAAGTGACCGCTACTTCATTAAGAAATGCAAGTGGCCATGATTTAGACACAGCCACTTTGCAAAAATTTTCTAAACATCAATGTTGGTTAAAGTTTGCCCTCATCTTCAAAGACTTCAATCCAATCTTCAACCAAGCCATCCAAAGCCTCTTGGGCAGTACCCTGGCCAGCTATGACAAATTTGTGGACGCGGTCTTGCATGGCAAGCAATAATGATGCGTAGGCAGGTTCAGCCCAAAAATCCTTTACGATTGCCATTGAATCAAGAAAGGTCTGAGCATAGGGTTGGCTTGTTACAAAACCTGGATCCTCCACAACCGCACGCAGGGCTGAGTATCCTCCAAGTTCCCACCATTTCTTTTGCACTTCCTCTTGGGCAAACCACTTGATGTATTCCAATGCCGCATCCTGCTCACCTGAATAGGAAACCACGGAAATCCCCTGGCCACCCAATTGGGCAAAATGTCCACCTGGACCTGCTGGGTTGGGGAAATAACCTGAGCGGTCACCACCGACATTGGAGTCAGCATGAACACCCGGCCATATAAAGGCGAAATTCATTTGCAATGCTACCAGTCCAGATCTAAAAGCATCGATGGATTCAGACATATACCAATCAGATGAACCCGGTGGTGTACAGCAATCGTAAAGCTCTTTATAGTATTCCAGACCTTTAACTGCACCGTCAGAATTTACAAACCCTTCAAGCTCGTAAGGTGAATCCGGGTTGCCATACTCAAAGCCATAATTGTATAGGGCGTTGGTGACCCCCATCGTAATACCCTCGGACCCCCGTTCCGTATAAATGGCAGCACCGTAAACGGTTTTTCCATCAATCTCTCGACCTTGGAAAAACTCAGCAATATCCTTGAGTTCGGCAAGCGTTTGGGGAACATCCAAATCACGACCGTATTTGTCTTTATATTCCGCCTGATGTTCTGGTCTTTCAAACCAATCCTTGCGATATGTCCATCCAACAACATCACCAAAAGCCGGGAGTGCCCAATAATTTGGTGTTCCCTTTGGCCATTCGGCATAACCCGTTACTGTTGCCGGAATGAAATCATCCATAGTGATTCCTTCGGCGTCAAAAAAATCATTGAGTTTTACATAGTGCCCAGCCTCCGCTGAACCCCCTATCCACTGGCTGTCTCCAATCATTAAGTCGCAAAGCTTCCCGCCCGAGTTGAGTTCGTTCAACATTCGATCTGCGAAATTAGGCCATGGGACGAATTCAAAACTCATATTGTGACCGCTTTGCTCTTCAAAATCCTTAGACAGCTCAACCAATGCATTTGCTGGGTCCCAAGCTGCCCAACAAAGTGTCAGGTCTGCAGATTTGGAAGGTGCTCCTGCAAATGAAATGAGAAATGCAGTGACCAAAAGTAATGATTTACGCATGAAATTTCCTCCAAAATATATTGAATTCTTAGGTTTAAGATTGGTCATTATTATCCAAGAAACCCTTTCTTGGCAGGGGTGTATACACCATGAATTCAATTAAGCCAACCTTAAGTTATAGTCGATAGCTTACATTCTTGATTTCATTTAGTCAATACTCACAACCATTCCTTTCCCTTTGCAATACTAGATTAATTGATCCTGAATTTGTGCAGGCGATCCATGATATTCATTCCAGACAGAACTTACATCTAGCTGAAGAATACAAATTTACGTGAGCGGATTTTCGAGAACAATGTCCAATATAAAAAACTGCTTCAAATTGTATAATGTTCTCAATTCTGGAGTTTAATACCCGTAAAATTAGAGGCATTATGAAAAAGGATATTTTTACTTGTAGTGTACAACATCAGGTGGTTCAAATGCCTTTATCTTCGATACTTCTCCTATGTATTTTTCAACCTGAACCAGACATGTATGCGCCGAAGGTCCCTGTGCCAAATTTGATGTTCCCTTGTCCAGAGTAAGAACATTAGGGTTTCCATGTCGACACATGCTTCCAATAAGCCCCGGCATTACAGGGTCATACCAGGCACCGGTACTCATTTGAACCACATCTTCTAGAATCCTGTCGGAAACAACGGCTGTTGCCAAACAACTGCCCCTGTTATTGAAGATTCTCAAGGTATCACCGGATTTAATCCCCCTTTCATTGGCGTTTTTTTGATTGATCATGACGGTTTCCCTGCCATTTTTCTTCAATGACCTGCTATGGGAACCATGATCAAGTTGAGAATGAAGTTTGCCAACGGGCTGGTTAGAAATCAGATGAAGCGGAAATTCGATGGATCTATTCCCCAACCATTCGATTGGTTCATACCACATGGGATGACCCTGGCAATCTTCATAGCCATAACCTTGAATGGTTTCTGAAAAAATCTCGATCTTGCCCGATGGTGTCGGTAAGGGGTTCTCTTCTGGTTTGGTTCTGAAATCCTGCAAAAAAACCAGTGGTTTGGCCATCTTTTCCAAACTGTGCCAACCCTTATGACGGAATGTGGCAAAATCTGGAAGCTCTATCCCTGCCTCCGCTGATCTGGATACGGATTGGTTGTATAAATACTCAACCCAATCAGACTCATCACGACCCTCGGTGAATTCGTCCCAAATACCCAGTTTTTTCGCGAAGCCACTGAAAATTTCATAATCTGTTTTGCATTTTCCGGGGGGATCGGCTGCCTTGGACATGTAAAAAAGATAGGCACTTCTCGATATGGCAAAGTCATTGCGTTCCAATGAGGTTGCGC
>CAZHIL010000471.1:0-7418 GCA_964532985.1 uncultured Albidovulum sp.
AAGATTTGTCAGTTGTCCACGCATCAGTCCATTCAGGGGTGAAGCATAAGTAGCATTTACCAGAAACTCATATAAGGCAGCATCTTCCAAACTACAGTCGATTTCGACCTGCAGGTCAATGTTTTCGGCGCCCCCGACCATGGTTCTCTTGGGCATTGATCCCTTCATGGTGTAGTAGTTATCCTGGATAAGCGTCAAATGGTGTATTTTGATGCCCTGGATTTTGGCCAATGCCAGAATTTCACTCATGTAACTTGCAACCATCCCGCAGGGAAGGAAGGCCAAGGGACAGGGAGCAGCATCATGTCCATTCAGATAGGGCCCCTCATCCGATACCAGCCTCCAGGTCCTGCCCGACAGGGAAGAACGGATGAGGGCTTCTTTTTGAAATCCGCTGAGTGAGCGAACCCAGGTACGAAGAGCTTCTCCCATTCGGTTTTCGGGAGCATATATTGCTACCTCATCGGCATTTGCAACAGCAAAGAATGGAGATAACCCGCTTGTTCCTATGATGTTCTCGCCTAGTGTTGTCATAATGCTTACCAATCCTTAGCCAGAGGAGTTTCAGGGACACAACTCGATTCGCAGTTAATTGCGGAGTCGACGTCAAGCATTAACTACTCCATTTATTGTTGAAAAGTAATGAAAGTGTAAGGAACTGCATATCGTTAACAGAAAGAGAATTGACAAACTGACAATTGTTTCGTTTGGTCAAATTTCTTCCAATTCTCGCGCTGAAAGCAGATAATAGTTTCGGGTAGGTGCATTTACAGTCTGGTCAGCCAGGATTCGCAAAGCCTTAACCTTAACAATTCGTGCTGAAGCAAGTTCGACCTCAGCTGCTATCAAGCGATCGGCCAGTTCCATTGCCCATTGTACATCTCCCCCTGCCAGTGCTTTTTCGGCAGCATCCAAAACCTGCTCTTTACCTCCTACTAGATGAATAAACTTGACTGCCTCGATCGCGGGGGGAAGCTGTCCCAAACTGGTTGGATTACCATCGAACCAGCCAAGAGTTCCCTCGAAATATGCCCTTGAAGCATAACCAATATGACCGTAAAACTCTTTTAGATAGGGTTTTTGTGCCAATTCATCCGGCAGCTTGAGATTGGCTGCGATCGAAACGGGATCAAGTCCCGCATTCATCCCCTTGGCAGTTTCTGACACCACGTAACGTATTGCATCACGGTAATCAGACAAAACCTGACGTATTTTTTCTGCACCGATAACCGGAGTTGTATGGCCTGTTGCCAAGATTTCTGGGTTATAGGCCATCAACTGGTCCATTGTGTCTGCCCAAGCGTCAAAATCCCGGTAAGGTGTACCACGAATGGCGTAGAGATTAGGAAAGGAATGATAGAAATTATCCCCGCAGAATAGTATGCGTTTTGATGCAAGCCATACAATTTGATGATCTGGAGTTTCTCCCGGTGCCTTGGCAAACTCCAATTCAAAACCTTCCCGAGTGATTTGTGTTGTCTCAGTGAATCGAATCGTGGGCTCTATATACCCTGCCCCCATCCCTTCCATAGGTCTCGCTCCGGGACCAACGCCCAAACTAACGAGTTCGCCATGTGGAAGACCAATTCCAAAATGACGTTTTGTACGTGCCATGAGTACCTCATTTGGGGCTGGTCTTGAGGTATCAACTGCTATGAGGTCGGAAGCAAAATTGTCCGATGCAATTATTTCTATATCGCGGTCCTCAGCAAATACGATTGCACCGGATACATGGTCACGATGAGAATGTGTGTAAATGATCGTGTTTATTGGCAGCTGGGAAATTTTCCGGAAATCTGCCAAGATATTTTTGGCTGCCTGGGTAGTCTCTGTAGTATCAATGACAACTATCCCATCTTTACCCACGAGAAAATGCACGTTCGATGCGGCATAACCCACAGCAGTATAAATGTTGGGCTCCAGCTGGTGGATACGTTTTGCAAATTGAGCATCTTGGGAAAGTAGTTCGGGATGGGCAGTCATGTTTCCCTCAGAATTATTTCTGGTTTATATCGGCTGCGGAATAAGTGACCAAATCGGCTACAGTGAGACTTTCGTTCTGCTTTTCGAATGTCTGTATGTATTCAATCAAGGTATGCGAATGCTCACGCATCATTCCCTCGGCACGAACAGGATCACCTTTTTCAATGGCCTCGAAAATGACTTGATGTTGAGCACTGCCCAAACGTAGCCGAAACAGGCCACGTTCCATGTTTTCCGGAAATTCAGTGACACTCCTATCAAACACCATGGACCCTATCGCAAGCATGGGCAAGTGACATATTCGATCACAGGTGTAACCAACATATTCGTTGCCACAGCCATTAAAAATTGATGTATGAAAAACTCTGTTAGCTGCTTGCATGTTTCGGATCATTGGTTCATCTATCCAACCTTGACCAATTAATTTTGTATACGTTTCCATGGCTCTGGCCATCTTTGGCAGGAATTTGAATCGTTCGGTTGATTGAGCCATGAGCCTTGCAGCAAGACCCTCAAGATGACCTCGAACCTCAACACCTTGAAGGATATCGGCCACTGTAGGACTTTGAACTACATATCCACGACCTTCACCCCGGCAGGTAATCCCTTCACGCTCAAGCAGGCGAAGAGCCAATCGAACAGGTGTTCGATAAACATTATAGGTCTTGCAGAGCTGAAGTTCAGACAGTCGCTCTCCTTTGGAATAGACCCCAAGGATAATATCATTTCTGATTTTAAGAGCAAGTTCTGTGTCAATAGATTCCATGTTTACAATAATCTAATTTGGGATCCCAAAGTTAAGTTATTTGGGTCTTCACCAATTATAGTGGGTAAGGTCATGATTTGACTCCTTCAGGATATAGGTCCAGACGACCCAGCCACTTTACCTGGGAAGTGATGCAGGACTGGGCAGATCAAGTTCATGAAAAGTCTGAGGGGAGATTGAAGGTTGAATTTGCTGCAAAATCAGTTGCACCACCACCAAAGATATTGGATGCTGTACGAAAAGGTGCTGCTGATGCAGGTTTTGTCGCAAATATTTTTCTTGGTCCCGATAATCCTGGTGCCCATGTTGGCATGATGCCCTGGGTCCATTTGGGTGATTCGGAAGCTACCTCGGTTGCTCTGTGGAATACGTATCAGAAATTTTTTGCAGATAAGGAAAAATGGCCTGGAATCGAGGTACTAGGGATGTATCATTTCGCGGGAGCTTCCCTTTGCTCAATGACTGAAGAAAAGATTACATCCACTCAAGACCTCGTTTCACGAAAGGTTTGGAGCCTACCCGGCACCTTGCGAAAATATTAGGGAATATGAACGTGTCGCTGGTTACTGGTCCGGCTGTTCAAATTCATGAGATGGTGTCTCGAAATGTCGTTGAGGCATATACTGGCATCACCTATGATTCGATAATAAAGTTTAAGGTCGCACCTTATACCAAGTCCTGTGTCGAATTTGAGAAGGCACCTTTTGCAATCAATTTTACTCATTTCATTAATGCAAAAACCTGGGCACGACTTTCAGAGGAGGACCAGCAGGTTTTACGAGACCTTTCTGGAGAGCATCTGGCCCGAATGATAGGAACAAAGGTTAACCAGCAGCTCAAGAAAGGACGTGATGAACTTGCAAATACAGTCGAATTCGTACCAGCTTCCGATGAATTGCAGGCAAGCTTTACCGAGAGTTCGCAGCCAATTATTGATGAATGGTTGGCGAAGGTCGGAGAAATGGGTGTTGATGGCCAAGCAGCACAGGATTTTATGCGTTCTGAAGTCGAACGGCTAAGCACCTTTAAACTCGATTGAATCGAACATGTCAGGCATCTTTCAGATGCCTGATTTGCTCCTTTTCAGAAAGATCTTTCAGGATGTATATCATTAACCTGTTTTGTCGTATTGGAGTGATCGTAGGATCTATTCTGCTTGCGACAATGATGATCCTTACTGTCGTTGATGTATTTATGAGGTATGTGCTTTCTGCTCCTCTTCCCAGTGCAGCAGAGCTAACCCAAATATTGCTTTCGATGACAGTCTTTATGGGATTTATCCTTGTCGGTCGCGATGGTAGCCACATAGTAGTTTCACTTTTTGAGCCTGCTCTTACCAGAGTAGCACCAAGGATGTATCGGTTGTTGTATGCAATCAGCAATACAGCGGGAACAGCATTTATTCTTTGGGTGTTGATCCTTGCAGCAAAAGATTCGTATGTATTTAAGGATGTTACCGAAGTTCTCGAAATTCCATTCATCTGGATTTTTCTGGTGTTGGCAATTGCCACGGCATTCGCTTTGGTAGCAGGTATTTCCTTATTCAAACGCGGTCCGATCGGCCACGATTCATTGGATTGAGATCTGTATGTTTGACGCGCTCATTGGAATAACCGTTGTCCTGGGATTAGCCTTTCTAGGAATCCCTCTTGCATATGCCACGCTTGCTGTTGGTGTTATAGGATTCGCAGCTTATCGTGGTTTTGAGGCATCTATTGCCATTACAGGACAGTGGATCATCGAAATGACCATGAATCTCGGTTTGTCGGTGGTTCCACTCTTCATTTTAATGGGTACATTTATCCATAGGGCTGGTATATCCGATGAATTGTACGAGGCTTCTTATGCATGGCTGGGACGTTTGAAGGGTGGTTTGGCAATGGCAACTGTTTTTGCCTGCGCCGGTTTCGCGGCAGTTAGTGGCTCATCGTTGGCAACCGCTGCAACTATGAGCAAGGTTGCAATGCCACCAATGCGAAAATTTGGCTATAACGATTCCTTGTCTACTGGAACAATTGCCGCAGGGGGCACATTGGGAATAATGATACCCCCTTCAGTTCCAATGGTAATTTACGGAATTATTGTTGGTGAGGATATTGGAAAATTGTTCATTGCAGGTATCGTTCCAGGGGTCATGCTTGTGACTTTGTTTTTGATGACCATTGCCTTCGTTGTTCGCATTTTTCCCAACTCGGGACCCTCAGGCGAAAAAACCATGTGGGTTGAAAAATTACGTTCTTCACGATCAACATGGCCTATAATCATATTGTTTGGAATTGTATTAGGCGGCATCTATACAGGTATATTTACCCCTACAGAATCAGCAGCAGTTGGTGCAATGTTTGCATATATTTTTGCTTTTTTTCGTGGTCGCTTGCGCACTTGGCCGGAAATTATTCATGTATTTGCTGATACTGTAAAAACTACTGCAATGATCTTCACCATTGTATTCTGCGGATTGATGTTAGCACAGTTTGTAAACATAACTGGTATGCCTTTTGAATTGGCAGACCTCGTACAGGGAAGGGGTGGAATTTCTGCTACCGAGCTCGTCATTGGTATCTGTATAATATGTGTCATTCTAGGTATGATCTTTGAAGCACTGGGAATATTACTGTTGGTCGTACCGGTTTTTTTGCCTTCTTTGCATGCTTACGGAGTCGATATGATTTGGTTTGGAATAATTATTATCCTCGTTGTCGAGCTGGGCTTGATTACTCCACCAATCGGAATGAATGTATTTACTGTCAAAGCAGTTATAAGTGATGTGGACCTATCAAAGATATTCATAGGTGTAACACCGTATATTTTGGCAATGTGTACTGGGCTGTTGCTATTGTTCGTTTTTCCCGAAATCGCAACTTGGCTCCCCAATCTTATGCGTTAGGAGGCCTACTCAAGAGTGGTAACAATGACATAACTAGGCAAATGTGAAATTTATTGTGGGAAATATTTAGAGTTATGAGGCAGTCAACACTTCGGAGACCTTAGAAGCCAATTCTGTTTATTCACATTTATCTTTCTCCAACTTGATACAGAAGCCAAGAATCTATTTTCCATGACAATTATTGTTCCAACCAACAAATCTATAGAACGGCTTGAAGGAATCCATCTTTTCCACGGCCATATCTCAAACTGCTCAATGCGAGTTCGCATGACATTGATTGAAAAAGGTCTCACTTGGACCAGCCATCATCTCGACCTGAAGAAGAAGGAGAATATATCGGAAGAATATTTCGGTATCAATCCGAATGGTTTAGTACCAACATTAATTGATAATGGAGTTGTTCATATTGAGTCCAACGACATCATCAACTATCTTGACAATACCTACCCCGAACCTTCCTTGCGCATAGAAGAAAAAGAAGACGAGATGCTTGAATGGCTTCAACTAGCTGCTTCAATCCATATACCTGCCGTAAAGCCGTTTGTCTATGCGACTATGATTCAGAAAAAAGTTAAGAAGACTGCAGAGGAACAGAAAAAATATGATGAACTTCAGAAGAACGATGAATTGAAACAGTTCCATGCAAAGCATGCCGGTAGTAATACCTTTGGAGAAACAGACATTGCAAGTGCTTTAGAAATACTTGAGGAGTGTTTTACGAAACTTGAAAAAGGGCTTGAGGGCCGAACTCATATCATGGGAGACCAATTCACCTTGGCTGATATTTCCTGGATACCACTTCACTTCGTTCTTGTTGGCTGTGGTTACCAGTTCACGCACTATTCGAATATATCCCGTTGGGCAGAGAACCTTAGGGATAGGAAGAGTTTTCAAGAAGGCATCCTCAAGTGGTGTCCGGATTTTTCGAAAGTCTGAAATGCTGTTGCTGTGAGCAAAAGAAAATGGCACAAAAAGCTACCTTATAACCCAGTCATTTTCATGGGTTTTCCAATTGGGAACCACCAAGCGATGAATATTTTATTCCAAATTACATCAGTTTGCTCGGGGATGAGCCGACTTGTAAACATCCAATAGCAGTGAAGTTTCGATTTTTGTATATGCTTGGGTAGTGCTCAGAGAACTATGACCCAAAAGATCTTGTATGACCCTCAGATCTCCACCGGCATTCAATATATGCGTAGCAAAGGAATGACGCAGGGAATGGGGTGTGGAATTGGTCGGTAGTCCAAGCGATATTCTGGCTCTTTCCATAGTTTTCCTTACAGCACGTTGATTCAGCAGACCACCACGGACGCCGAAGAAAAGGGGATCCGTCCTTTTACCAATAAACGGGCACAATTGTGCATACTCCGAAACAGCTTGCTGACAGTAGGGAATAACCGGAATGACACGTTCCTTTTTGCCCTTGCCAATTATCCGGATGGTTTCACCAAGGGGAAGTTCCCTTTGCGTCAAGGCTAGGGCTTCCGAAATTCGCAATCCACATCCATACAACAGCGAGATAATTGCCACGTCACGTGTTGCAACCCATGGTTCGCCGGATTTTGTACCAACGTATTCCAGGACCTCTCTTGTTCCCTGCTCCGTTATTGGACGAGGAAACCTCGACCTGAATCGTGGAGTTTTGGCAGTTTCAACGTAAATGTTTTCGAAACCGTATTCCTCCCCCAACCATCGGTAGAAATTCTTCAGGGAGGAAAGTTTTCTGGCCAGTGATCTGGAGGAAATCCCACGATTGCGCTCATGTGCCATCCAGGACCT
>CAZHIL010000472.1:0-19777 GCA_964532985.1 uncultured Albidovulum sp.
CTTCGGGAGGGCATGGTCATTGGTGCCAAGGTAACACTCAGGGGCAACCGCATGTACGAGTTTCTGGACCGGCTGGTTGTCATTGCCCTTCCCCGGGTACGGGACTTTCGTGGCGTATCGGACAAATCCTTTGACGGTAACGGAAATTTTTCCCTGGGCTTGAGGGAACACATCGTGTTTCCAGAAATCGATTATGACAAGGTGGATGATATCAGGGGATTGGATGTTACCATCTGTACAACAGCCAAATCTGACAAGGAAGCGAAAAGTCTTTTGGCAAGACTGAACCTTCCTTTCAAGAATTAATTACGGAGATTACCACAATGGCAAAAAAGGCAATGGTGGAAAGAGAACTGAAGCGGCAAAGGCTGGTCAAGAAATACGAGAACAGAAGGGCTGAACTGAAAGCCATCATCAATAACAAGGAGCTTCCCTTGGAAGAACGTTTCACGGCCAATCTGAAATTGGCCAAGTTACCACGAAACTCATCGGCAACGAGGTTGCATAACCGGTGTCAATTGACAGGGCGACCCAAGGGATATTACCGCAAGCTGAGGATTTCCCGTATTGCCCTGCGTGAGTATGGGGGATTTGGCCAGATCCCCGGCATGGTAAAGTCAAGTTGGTAGGAGATTACAGTTATGTCATTTAGTGACCCAGTCGGAGATATGCTGACCCGTATCAGGAACGGGCAGATGCGCAAGAAAGGATCAATCAAGTCCCCCTCTTCCAAATTGCGGATTTGGGTGCTTGATGTTCTGAAGGAAGACGGATACATCCGGGGCTATACGCAGATTGACAATGAAAAGGGGTTCAAGGAACTTGAAATCAAATTGAAATACTCTGCCGGAGATCCTGCCATCAGGGAACTCAAGCGCATTTCCAAGCCGGGGCGAAGGGTCTATTCGAATGTGAAAAACCTGCCCTATGTCAGGCAGGGATTGGGTGTTGCCATCGTATCTACCGCCAAAGGGGTCATGTCGGACGCCAAGGCCCGTGAGCAGAATGTTGGCGGGGAAATTCTTTGTACGGTTTTCTAGGAGAACTAAAATGTCCCGGATTGGGAAATTACCGATAAACATACCTGCCGGTGTCGAGACCAGGCTGGATGATCAGGAAATCATTGTCAAGGGACCCAGGGGAACCCTGAGTTTCACCATACCGAATGAAATTTCGGTGGAAATTGACAACCAGCAGATTAAGGTCAAACCCAGGCAGAACAACATCAAGAGTCGCCAGAAATGGGGTATGTCGAGAACCATGATTGCCAATTGCGTCAAGGGTGTAACCGAAGGCTTTACCAAGGAATTGCAAATCAACGGTGTTGGCTATCGAGCCCAGATGAAGGGCAATTCATTGAATCTGACCCTGGGACTTAGTCATGAAGTCAATATTGATGTTCCCAAGGAAATCACCATCACGACACCGTCCAACACCAGAATCGTGATCGAGGGTAATGATCCCCAAGCTGTTGGCAAGATTGCGGCAGATATCCGCAAATGGCGGCCACCCGAACCATACAAGGGCAAGGGTATAAGGTATCTCAACGAATATGTATACCGCAAGGTAGGCAAGAAGAAGTAGGTTTGAAAATGGCTACCAGCAAGAAAGAACTTTTCAAGCGAAGGAAATCAAGGACACGGCACCAATTGAAAACTGTCAGTACCGGTCGTCCCCGGCTTTCCGTATTTCGTTCGAACAAGAATATCAGTGTTCAGGTAATTGATGATTCGAAGGGAGTAACCCTAGCATCGGCATCAACCCTGGAAAAGGACCTTGGCATTGACAAGGGTTACAACATGGCAGCAGCAGAAAAAATCGGTGCGGCCATTGCGGAAAGGGCCCTCAAGGCAGGCATTGACAAATGCTATTTTGATCGGGGTGGATACATGTATCATGGCCGGGTAAAGGCATTGGCCGATTCCGCCCGAACAAACGGATTGCAGATTTAGGAGACTATGGATGGCACGAGAGGAAAAAAGGCGTTCCAAGGAAGACAGTCCCGATTTTGGGGAACGGTTGGTAGCAATCAATCGTGTTTCCAAGACCGTCAAGGGTGGTAAGCGCTTTGGCTTTTCAGCACTGGTTGTTGTCGGGGACCAAAATGGACGTGTAGGTTTTGGCAAGGGCAAGGCCAAGGAGGTACCGGAAGCAATCAGAAAAGCCACGGAAAATGCCAAGAGAAGCCTTCACCGTATACCGCTGAAACAGGGCAGAACCCTTTTTCACGACATGGAGGGGTCTCATGGTGCCGGCAAGGTTGTTCTCAGGACCGCTCCCCCGGGTACGGGTATTATTGCCGGTGGTCCAATGCGTGCCGTATTTGAAATGCTGGGTGTTCAGGATGTGGTTGCCAAATCAATCGGATCCCAAAATCCCTACAACATGATACGGGCAACAATTGATGCCCTGCTGAAGATCTCCAGTCCAAGGCAGGTAGCCCGTAGAAGGGATTTGAAAGTATCCCAGATCAATCGCAAGCCCGAACTTCAATCGTCTGGTGGCTAGGAGTTTATCATGAGTAAAGTAATCGTTGTCAAGCAGATCGGGTCCCCCATTAGACGTCAGGCCAAGCAAAAAGCCATTCTCAAGGGCTTGGGATTGAACAAGATGCATCGAGTCAGGGAACTTGAGGATACTCCGTCAATCAGGGGAATGGTTCGCAAGATTTCCCACATGGTGGAAATCGTTGAAGAAAAAACAAAACAGGCATCAAAATAATTGGTGAACAGACTGGATAGCACAGGGCCTGCAAGGAGAATATGATGAAATTACATGAGTTGCAAGACGACACATTCACCCCCAAGGCTCGCAAAAGGGTGGGGCGTGGTCCAGGTTCCGGCAAGGGCAAGACCTGTGGGCGTGGGCACAAGGGTCAGAAATCGAGGTCTGGGGTTGCACTTGGGTCATTTGAAGGCGGGCAGATGCCCATTTATCAAAGATTGCCCAAAAGAGGTTTCAACAATCCTTCACGAAAAAGTTATTCCGTTGTTAATCTGGGAAATATTCAGGCCTTTATCGATAATGGCAAGCTGAACCCTGATGAAGTGATCAACAGTGATGCACTGATCAAAAGTGGTCTGGTCAGGCGTCCACTCGATGGCATAAGAGTATTGGCCAAGGGCGAAATTACCTCAAAGGTAAACATTGAGGTTGCCGGTGCATCCAAGGCCGCCATCGAGGCAATAAACAAAATCGGCGGATCCTTGACAACTTCTTGATCACCCGTTGACTTGGAATCGAAATTATAAGTATTAGTATTACTATGGTTCTGATTTACTTCCTATCGAGGGAAGATTTATCCCTTACCCATGAAACAAAAGGATGGTTAAATGGTTTCCGCTGCTGAACAGATGGCCTCAAATCTAAGTTGGAGTTCTTTCAGCAAGGCTACTGAACTAAAGCAAAGAATACTATTTGCCCTTGGGCTCCTGATAGTCTATCGAATTGGTACCTACATACCGGTACCGGGTATCGATACGGTTGCTCTTCGAGAATTTGTCGATGCCGCCTCCACCGGTCTGGGGGGCATGCTCAACATGTTTACAGGTGGTGCGATCGGCAGAATGGGTATCTTTGCCCTTGGCATCATGCCCTACATTTCAGCCTCCATCATCATGCAACTGATGGTGGCCATGGTGCCCCGCCTTGAACAATTGAAAAAGGAAGGTGAGCAGGGGCGCAAGAAAATCAACCAATATACCCGTTATGGAACGGTGTTTCTTGCCACATTCCAAGCCTATGGTTTGGCCATTAGCCTCGAAACCGGTGAGTTGGCCTTGGATCCGGGCTGGTATTTCCGTATTGCCTGTGTCATTACCCTGGTTGGGGGTACAATGTTCCTGATGTGGTTGGGTGAGCAAATTACCTCCAGAGGAATCGGAAATGGTATTTCATTGATCATTTTCACCGGCATCATTGCCGAAATCCCTTCGGCCCTTGCCCAATTCTTCAGTCAGGGGCGATCCGGTTCCCTTTCACCCTTGGTCATCATCGGTGTCATACTCATGGTCATAGCGACCATTACCTTTGTGGTCTTTATAGAACGGGCCTTGAGGCGCATACAGATTCACTACCCGAGACGTCAGCAGGGCAACAGGGTGTTCCAGGGTGGCTCTTCCTATCTGCCGATCAAGATTAATCCTTCGGGAGTCATACCACCGATTTTTGCTTCTTCGCTGCTGTTGTTGCCAACCACCATTTCCACATTTTCGGGTAATTCCACGAATACCTTCATGTCGGTTCTGCTGGCCTACTTTGGCCCTGGTCAACCACTCTATCTGACGTTCTTTGTCGCCATGATCGTTTTCTTTGCCTATTTCTATACCCTCAATGTGTCCTTCAAGGTCGAAGATGTGGCCGAGAACCTCAAGAACCAGAATGGGTTCATCAAGGGGGTTCGCCCGGGACAGAACACGGCTGATTTGCTTGAACACATTGTTATCAGAATTCTTGTATTGGGATCAGCCTATCTTTCAGCCGTCTGTCTCCTGCCCGAAATCCTCAGGGCCCAATTGGCAGTACCGTTTTACTTTGGTGGTACATCGGTACTCATCGTTGTTTCGGTAACGATGGATACCATAAGCCAAGTCCAGTCGCATTTGATGGCACATCAATACGAGGGTTTGATTGACAAGTCACGGCTTCGTGGTAAAAGAAAGAAAAAGGCCCGTTTAAGATGAACCTCATTTTACTCGGCCCTCCCGGTTCCGGGAAGGGAACCCAAGCAAAGATACTTGTCAAAAATCTGGGTTTGGTTCAACTTTCCACCGGTGACATGCTCAGAGAGGCAGTCAAGTCGGGTTCAGACATAGGTCGAAAAGTTGCCAAAATCATGGATGCTGGCGAGCTGGTAACCGACGAGATCATCAATTCCTTGATCAGGGAAAAACTAAAATCAAAGAATTCGGGTTTTATTTTTGATGGATATCCCCGTACACTGAATCAGGCTGATTCACTGGAAAGACAACTTGACCTGGCAGGTGCCAGTGTTGACATGGTCATTGAGCTAACGGTTGATGTTGATCAATTGATTGACCGAATTGTCGGCAGGCTTTCCTGTGTCAACTGTGGAGCAATGTTCCACAAAAACAATCAACCACCAAAGGTTGAGGGCATCTGTGATGTCTGTGGCAGTGATTTGATACAAAGGAAGGATGACAATGAAGAATCCTTCCGAACGAGGTTGTTGGAATACTATCAGAAAACTGCGCCCCTCACCGGTTATTATCACCGTGCGGGAATGTTGAAATATGTTTCAAGCGTTGGTTCGATTGAGGAAATTTCAGAACGAATTGAAGCAACAATTCAGGCTGGCTAAACCAGCTATCCCTGTCGGTAGCAAATCACAATAACATGCAATTTTCACTTGACAGGGTGTTTATCAGGCAAAATAGTGCTTGGTACCAATAACCTTTCCTAGATAAGCATCGAACTTATGGAGTGGTCGGAAATCGGGGAATCCTCGAAGACCCGATTGTGGGTATCGTGGCATTGTACAAACTTTGCCTGTTGAGGAAGATCAACTAGATTTTCTGCTCCCAGATAGGTACAGGTACTCCGCAAACCGCCGAGTAAATCCTGAACGGTTTCATCAATGGATGGTTTGAAAGGAAGGAGAACCTCGCGACCCTCACTTGTCTTCCAAGGTTGCAAACCATCAAAATGCTTATCATTGGCAATTTGGGAACTCATGCCGTAAAACTCTACGAACCTGGATTCCTTCAATATCGGTTTGCCATCGCCATTGATTTCACCGGTATTGAATCTTCTGGTGATGATCCGACCACCCCCTTCTTCGTGACCGGCGAACATACCCCCCAGCATAACGAAAGATGAGCCTGCGGCCAACGCCTTGGCCACATCACCGGGACAGGTACAACCACCGTCAGCTACTATTCTGGCACCTGCCTCACGGGCAGCCTGACCACATTCCAACACGGCCGAAAACTGCGGATAGCCTACTCCGGTCTTAATTCTGGTTTCACAAACACTACCGCCGCCAATACCCACTTTCACGAGATCAGCACCAGCCTTGGCAAGTATTTCGGTCTGTTCCGGAGTGACCACATTTCCGGCAATGATGACAACATCGGGAAATTCGCTTCTGAACTCCTCCAGGAAACTCACAAACCGTTGTGTATGACCGTTGGCGACGTCCAGGCATGCAAACTTGATTGGACCGGAGCGTTGATGCACATGTCTGAACTTTTCCCTGTCTTGGTGTCTTAATCCTACCGTAACAGCACAATAATTACGACGTTGGGAATCTCCAGAAAAGAATTTGACGAGGTTCTCCTCGGAATGCATTTTTGCAAGACAGGTAAATATCCGATGCCTGATCAAGGCATCAGCCATGTCAAATGAGCCGACACCATCCATATTGGCAGCCATAATCGGAATACCTTCATAATACGAATCATCGGTTCGCTCAAAATCCATCCGGCAAATCA
This sequence comes from uncultured Albidovulum sp., assembly GCA_964532985.1. GTDB lineage: Bacteria > Pseudomonadota > Alphaproteobacteria > Rhodobacterales > Rhodobacteraceae > MPNP01. Next base: position 6,453 of record CAZHIL010000472.1, read on the forward strand.
GGTTCACAAGTTTTCGGCTGGTAACACTTGTCATTTTACCCGGTACCAATAGTACATTGCCATAATCAAGCTTAATATCCCTTGAAACAAGAGTACTTACATCGTTATACCGTACAGGTGTGCCCTCCTTGGAAGGACCTGAGCCATTGCTGCTTAGGGAAGATGTTGATTTACTATTCATACGTTCCTCGATCCTTTTTTTGTGCAAAGGCGAGTAGAGGAACCGATAAGGGACTTGCTATCCAAAAGCAGTTGGTCCTCTCGAACGCGTTTGCAAATTATCTCTATATTTTTTTGGGCAATAAATCAAGTGCAGAAATCAACATTTGGCAATTTTTTGCTTGGAATTTTTATTCCTGCAAAGAATTGTCATATATTCATGACTTTATATGACTTGAATGAAGGAATTTGATCACGTCCGACGGATTCTGATCGGGCGGAAATACCGGATAAAATAACCGCTTCACTTCCGAATTTTTTAGAACCAGCGTTAATCTTTTGATGAGTACCATGTCCTTGACTCTGAAGGTCGGCAGTTGCAATCTTTTTGTCAGCATCAGATCCGAATCAGAGAGTAATGGGAATGGAAGGTGAAGCCTCTTAACTGCTTCCACCTGATATGCGGTGGTTTGAGTGGAAATCCCATAAACTTCCCGGACCCCCTTCGAGGTTAGTTCCTTGGCTAAATCCCTGAACGCACAGGCTTGTGGAGTACATCCCCTTGCACCGGGTATCTCGTCCCATCCATCAGGTAATGGTGTATCAGGCTGACCTGTCATTGGATAGAAAAAGAGGACAGACCAGCCCTCAAGTGTGCCAAGATTTACTATTTCATTATCCGTTGAAAGCAATTCCACATTTGGCATAACTGTTCCGGATAAATGATTCGCTGCCCCATCATCACCTGGCTCGGGTAACGAACTCCAATCAACTTCCTGAAGATTTAGCATGATATTCCTGATCGCTCCTCAAAAAAACCTGTAGATTACAGTGGTTAAGGTGCTTTCATGCTTTCATCACAACATCCTTAACCTGACAAAAGGGGTTAACAAAAGTTAGTCAAAATATCAGTTCAGTCAAGATCAAATCTCCCCTAGCAGGCCTCGACTTCTCAGGGCAGTTTTGTTCCTATCCAGAATTTGTGGAATGACATGCACAGGGTAATGTAACTTGAAATTAATTCCACTTTCCAATCAGAGGCTGGGACTATAATAGGAAATTGACTCGATATCGCTAACAATGTATGGTCTCTGATAATTCAGCTAGGTAAAATTGTATTCATTTTTTGGTAATACTTGCCATAGAACATCAGTATAAATGTATCGAAAAAATTATTGATATCGGGATCTTCAGCATCAGGGTTTACACTCTGCCCCTGAATGGTTGCGGGAATCCTATTTCCCTTTGAAGCCCTCCATTCCAAACCTGCAACCGTACTTTGTTATTTCCGTGGTTTATACCAAGAGTATCTTTCCGTGGAAGCAAGCCTATTGATCATTTTGGCTGCGGCGATTGTCGCTGGGCTTTACATGGCTTGGGCGATTGGTGCCAACGATGTGGCCAATTCGATGGGTACATCAGTCGGATCTGGCGCGATAACTGTTGGCGGAGCCATACTGATCGCAGGTGTTTTCGAATTCCTAGGAGCATTCCTTGCTGGTGGTGAAGTAACCTCGACAATTCGCAAGGGTATAATTGATTCCGAAGTTTTGGAACATGATCCGAACCTACTTGTTGTAGGTATGCTGGCAGCCCTTCTTGCCGCGTCTGTTTGGTTAACCATTGCCTCGGCTTTTGGCTGGCCGGTTTCAACCACGCACACAATCATCGGGGCAATTATCGGATTTGCCGTTGTGGCAATCGGAATCGAAGCAGTCCATTGGTGGGATGTCGCCGCGATTGCCGCAAGCTGGGTTGTGACCCCTGCGATTGCCGGCGTAATCTCCTTTTTGCTTGTATTAAGTGTACAGAGGTTGATCTTTGACAAAAGCGATCCAGCCCTTTACGCACGCCGTTATGTACCTTTCTATATATTTGCTGCCGTTTTCGTGACGGCAGCAGTTACTTTTGTCAAGGGTTTGAAACATGTCGGGCTAGATTTGAGTTTGCCCATGGCCCTTCTCTATTCCGTACTCACCGCCGGTATTGTTGCCTTTGTCAGTCGATTGGTAATCAATCGATTGCGATTTCAGCGACTGGAGTCTTCAAATGAAGGACAATCACGCTTTAATGACGTAGAACGTGTGTTCGCTGATGATCATCACCGCATCTGGCATGGCATTTGCCCACGGGTCCAATGATGTTGCCAATGCGATAGGTCCTGTAGCGGCTATTGTGGGAGTCGTATCCACAGGTGGAGTAGCTGCCAAATCAGCAATTCCGATCTGGGTCTTGCTGTTGGGGGCAGTAGGAATAGTCATCGGGTTGGCAACTTTTGGTTATAAAGTCATGGCTACGATTGGCAGGAAGATCACCGAACTAACACCAAGCCGAGGATTTGCTGCCGAATTCGCGGCTGCATCGACAGTCGTGATTGCGAGTGGTACTGGATTACCGGTTTCAACAACCCAGACTCTGGTCGGAGCGGTGTTGGGAGTTGGACTCGCTCGTGGTGTGGGGGCGCTGGATTTCGGCGTGGTCCGTACAATCTTTATATCCTGGTTGATAACCCTGCCTATCGGTGCGGTATTCGCGGTGATATTCTATTACATGCTGTCGGCTGTATTTCTTGGAGGTATCGGATAATGAGACTTGCCGAAGAGTTACTGCTTCTACTCAGAGACGACGATGGAACATTGTATCGTGTACCGGAATGGTTTGCCAGATATGCTCTTGGCAGTGCCGTTTTAATGGATCTGGCCTTGGAACACCGCATTGATACGGATGCCCAGAAATTGTTTGTAACCGACTCTACACCAGTAGGAGATGAATTGCTTGATCCGATACTGGCTGAGATCATGCAATCGCAGCAAACACACGATGCCCTTTACTGGCTTGATCATGCCACAAGGCATTGTCACGATTGGTCGACAACGGGATTCTAGAACTCAAGGATAATCGTTACTTGTGGATATTCGGGACTAGAAATTACCTTCTCAAGGAAAAGAATGTCGAAGGTGAGCTGATTCAGCGAATCAGGTCGGTTCTGATCACCGATACGATTCCTGACCCGAAGGATACCATGATTGTGACTCTTGCTGAGGGGTGTGGACTTTTAGCCTATTTCCTGTCTGGGGAAGAACTGACCACCGTCAAACCTCGTATTGAACTCTTGCGAAATATAGAATTGATTGGACGAGTCTTTCTTGAAGTGCTGAATGTAGCTGTACAACCCGCCGCCGGGAAACTTGACGAGGGCTCGTAATTACCCAGATACCGGTTGGCAAGTATAAAAGCTGGAGATACCTACCTGCAAAATTCTTCTAGCCCAAGCCTTAATAGTTCGTACAGGGAAGAATTGATCGACCGGTGTGTTTCAATGGTATTGCGTGATACCTGAATTTTCGGTTTGGGAGCCAACATCCCATTATCACCAGATAATAAGTCTTCAGAACTGGAATATGAATGTCATTACTAGATTAATTTCCGGGATATAACCCTGAATGGAATTAACAACAAAAGCGCGAGAGTCAATTTTATTCCTAGATCTGCAGTTGCAAGACTTGTCCAATAGGGTAATTCTGGCCCGAACCCCAACAGCATCGTTGGTTCATTTGCCCATTCTGTACCGACTGCCGGTTCCAGGAAAGTCAATTGGCTGGAAAAGGCGATAAAGAAAAACAGGAAAGTATCAACCGTGGAACCAATCAGTGTGGAAACCAGGGGAGCTTTCCACCACACATCCTTTCTCAATCGTTCAAATATTGATACATCAAGGAGTTGAGCGATCAGAAAGGCGGTTCCGGAACCGATGGCAATCCTGAGAGTGACCAATGGACCGAATTCACCCTCAATTTGTGATCCGACGAAGGAGCAAAGAATACCTACCACGAATCCAACAAAAATCACCCTTCTTGCAGCGTTGGGTCCAAAAACCCTATTCATCAGATCCGTAATCAGAAATGCAATGGGATATACGAATGCACCCCAGGTCAACCATTGGCCTACCAGAAACTGTACAAGGATGTTGGAAGCAACAACGGTCAAGGCCATCGCTGCGATACCGACCATAATGGGAAAATTCATGGTTTATCCAATTGAATTAGATTGTAGTCCCTTGGTAATTGACGAAAAGCTCAACCAGAGCAATATAGTTGCTTTGAACCAGAATATTAGATCAAGACCATCAAGTTACATGCCTGAATCTACCATTGCCCTTGCCATATGGGGTATGCTGTCCTCATTCAGACCCGCAACATTGATACGACTGTCTCCAACCAGGTAAATTCCATGTTTTTCACGCATTGTCACTACCTGTTCCGGAGTACATCCCGTCAATGAGAACATACCCTTGTGGGAAGCCAGGAAACCAAACCTGTCGGATCCTGTCAGGTTTCTCAATTCACCAGCCAATCTAACCCTTAAATCCTGTAGATTCTTACGAGTTGCCTCCAGTTCCTCCCTCCAGAGAACGGACAATTCATCATCATTCAAAATCATAGTGACCAAACGGGCACCATGATCAGGTGGAAAGGATAAACTCAATCTATTCAGCGAAGACAGAACACTTTGGATAACCGATTTGGTCTTGTTTTCTTGGGTTACCGCCAGCATGATACCTGTTCGTTCGCGATAAATGCCGAAATTCTTCGAACAGCTTCCCGCAATCAACGTTTCCGGAAATTTTGAAGCAATCATTCTCAGGTTTTTGGCATCCTCGTCCAAGCCATCACCAAATCCCTGATAGGCAAAATCAATTATGGGAATTACCTTCCTTTCCAACAGAAACTCTGTCAACTCTTCCCACTGTGAGTGGGAAAGATCTGATCCCGTCGGATTATGGCAACATCCGTGAAGTACAATGGCATCACCAGTTTTAGCATTCTTCAAATCCGACATCATTCCCGAAAAATCGGTCGATCTGGCATCCCGGTCAAAATATGAATATTCCCTTATATTCATATTAATAAACTCCAATATGGCCCTGTGGTTGGGCCAGCTGGGATTGGAAATCCATACTGACGATTCTGGTGATGCCAACTTGATGATTTCAAAAGCCATGCGAACGGCACCCGTGCCACCTGCGGTATGGGCTGCTGCTATGCTGCCTCCGGGAACGGAACCACCCAAAATGAGTTTGATCATGACCTCATGAAAACCGATTTCACCAACAAGTGATGTATAGGTTTTGGTTGTCTGGGAATTCCAAAGACGTAATTCCGCCTCCTTCACGGCTTCCATGACAGGAGTAATTCCACTGGCATTTTTGTAAACCCCTACACCAAGATCAATCTTCTGTTCTCTTGGATCTTCACGAAATTTCTGGATGAGTTGAATGATTTTGTCCGGTGGTGGGGCTGTTAATGATTCAAACATGACTAATCCTATCAAACAATTGTTATTTTTTACCGAAATTATATCCGGGAAGTTACCCTTTTATGTACTGCCCCATTCTACCCAAGAACCGTCATAAAGGGAGATATTTCTATGCCCAATCATGTCAAGCGCCAGAAAGAGTATGGAAGCAGTTATACCTGAACCACAAGAAGTTATAACTGGCTTATCCAGGTCAAGACCGGAAGATTTGAACTCATCCAGTAAATCCTGTTTTTCCTTCAAGGTTCCATTTTCATTCAGGAGATTGGTATATGGCAGGTTTATTGAATTTGGGATGTTACCGGATCTCAGGCCAGGACGGGGTTCAGGTAACAAACCCATAAATCTTGTCTTGGGACGGGCATCCAGAATTTGTGGGGATCCTTCACTGGAGGCTTTTTGAACTTCGGCAAGGGATTTCACCAATTGGGCTTGTTTTCTTGAATAATAATGTCTTTCATTGACCTGTGGAGGCATTTCTTCCACTTCTCTTCCCTCCTCAAGCCATTTGGGGAATCCACCATCCAAAACGGCAATGTCCTTGTGTCCCATCAACTTGAAGAGCCACCAGACACGGGGTGATGAAAAAATACCGGCCGTATCATAGACCACTATCTGATGACCATTGTCAATACCCATTTTCCTCACCCTCGTGGCAAAAAGTTCCTGGGAAGGTACCATATGCGGAAGATGGGAATCCTTGTCAGCGATCTCGTCAATGTCAAAAAACCGTGCCCCGGGAATATGGGACCTCGAATATTCCTCCAATGGGTTGCGATTTTCTCCAGGCAAAGACCATGAAGCATCCAGTATCCTTAAATCCGGATCTTGGCTGTGTTTAGCCAACCAATCAGTTGACACCAATCTTGTAGGTTCATCTTTTTCCGTACCGGTATCCACTTCTTTATTCACATTACGACCATATTACGTAAAAGAAGAAAAATATGAACAGGTAAAATGACCTTGTGAACATTTATTTGCTTGATTGCTTTAGCAACCTTTGCTGATTGCGCTTCCAATCCCTTTTTTGCTCAGTTTGACGTTTGTCCACAAGTTTCTTTCCCTTGGCAATACCAATTTTAACCTTGGCCAGACCCTTGTGATTGAAATACAGGACCAGTGGAACCAAAGTCTTTCCCTCTCTTTTGGTATTCGACCATAACTTGGCCAATTCCTTTTTTGAAACCAGCAGTTTTCTATTGCGTCGTTCTTCGTGGCGGAAATAGCGAGACTTTTCGTATGGTGCTATGTAACTGTTTATCAACCATAATTCCTGGTTTTCAACAGAGGCATAACTTTCGGCTATGTTGCATTGTGCAGTACGGAGCGATTTGACTTCGGATCCATGAAGCAGAATGCCACATTCCAATTCGCTTTCAATGAAATAATCGTGCCTGGCACGTCTATTCACAGCAAGAATCTTGTAGTTTTTTTCTTCTGGGGACTTGGACATTGTTCAATTTGGAATTCTTGCTTCAAAATCATATTCCTGATTGAAAGACAATCAGTTCCATCAAATACTCCCCGAGTATTCGTTTCTCGGGATTTTCTCATCGACTACAATACCTACACCATACTGAATGGGTGATTGCGGTAAATTTATTTTATTCCAGCCAATTATCGGGATAATTATATTTATTCGATAAGTGTCTTTTAACAATCTAGTCAATAATTCCGGCTGACTTCATTGCTTCAATAATCTTCTGCTTGGTCGATTCGGTAAGAGGTGTCAATGGCAAACGCACTTCCTCAGAACATCTTCCTAGGACAGATAGGCCAAATTTTGCCCCGACCAGTCCGGGTTCAATAAATATGGCCGTGTGCAATGGCAATAGTTTATCCTGAATCTGGAGAGCCTTTTGATAATCATCTTGCAAGGTGGCTTGCTGGAATTCGGAGCACAACCCAGGTGCAACATTGGCGGTAACGGAAATACAACCCCTGCCACCATGGGCATTGAAACCCAAGGCTGAAGCATCCTCGCCGGAAAGTTGCAAAAAATCCTTGCCACAGGTTTCTCTTTGTTGGGAGACCCTTACGATATCACCCGTTGCATCCTTTACTCCAATTATCCTTGGCAGCTTGGCTAACTGTCTCATGGTTGACGGATTCATGTCGATGACCGAACGACCTGGTATGTTATAGATAATGATAGGGATATTACTGTTGTCATGCAGTAACCGATAGTGTTCATACAAGCCAGTTTGGGTTGGTTTGTTGTAATAGGGTGTTACAACCAGCACTGCATCCGCGCCTGTTTCCTCTGCAGCTTGAACAAGTCCCAATGCCTCTTCCGTTGAATTTGAACCAGCACCGGCAATTACGGGTATTCTGCCTCCCGTGTATTCGATAACCGCCTTGAAAACTTCCTCGTGTTCCTGATGACTCAAGGTTGGGCTTTCACCTGTCGTACCAACGGCAACAATACCATTGGAACCTTCAGCGATATGCCATTTTACCAAGGCTTCAAGCGTACTCCAATCAACCTTTTTTGAATTAAAAGGGGTGACCAGTGCAGGTAATGATCCAGAAAACATTATACTATCCGTAATTTGATATTAATAAATAAATGACATGGCAAAAAAAATTGCAAAGCATCCGCTAAGATAATATAGAATGAAAAACAAAAAAGAGCAGTGTACATAAGTGTAAATTACATGATTTCTTTACAGTTCTGGCGAGTTGTTGTTGCAGGAGGACTGTTTTTCCTCCTTGCTTGCACATCATCTCTGGCCAGTCCCAGCATACAAGATACAAGGAATTTCAAACTTGCCTTTGAAAGTGCTTCGAAGGGAAAATGGGAAGAAGCCTATGGATATGCCAACCAAGTTTCAGACTTGGTTGCCGTTGATGTTATCCAATGGTTACACTTGCGGGCTGGCATAGATGATTGGCAGGCCTATCGAACCTTTCTTGAGGAAAATGATGACTGGCCCGGTTTGAAAATCCTGAGAAGGTCTGGTGAAAAATCATTCTCTGGTGATGAGAATCCCAACCAGGTTGTGGATTATTTTATTGACTATTATCCTCAAGATGGTTCCGGTGCCGTCCGACATGCTGAAGCATTGAAAGATCTGCAAAGACCAAGGGAAGCAAACAGGGTAATCAGAAACGCAATCCTTTCCTTGCCTTTCTCGGACGATGACCTGAAATACGTAATCCAATATTATCCTGGTGAAACAATTCCACTGTTGGAAAGTAGATTGGATAATCTGCTTTGGTTGGACCGAATTGATGAAGCAGAAATTCTCCTGCCCTATCTCAAGCAGGATCAACAGACTCTTTACAAAGCCAGGATTTCGCTTGATGCAATGAAGGAGGGTGTCAATGACTTGATCAACAGAATACCCCAAGAATATATTTCCGACCCCGGATTAGCCTATGACCGTATCTTGTGGCGAGATCATCATGGTCACTATTTATCAGCCCTGCAATTGTTGCTGGAACAGAGTTCTTCTGTAAACGACCTTGGGAAACCTGTTTTTTGGGCCAGCAAAAGATACAGGCTTGCCCATGAGTTAATGAGAAATGGACAAAACCAGTTCGCCTATGACATAGCATCAAAACATTTCCTGACCAAAAACGATAGTTTTCACTCGCTTGACTGGCTTTCCAAATCGGACATACCCACCTGGGAGAAAAAACAGCGAAACAGTTACCTCGATCTTGAATGGTTGGCCGGGTTTATCGCACTCCGAAAACTCAATGATCCCCAAAGGGCATTGGGACACTTTTACAATTATTATCAGGAGGTAATCCGACCTTCCTATTCCTATCCTTCCTATTCGCCCGTTCGATTGGGTAGGGCAGGATATTGGTTGGGAGTTGCCCATGAGTCTGCCGGCAACAATGAAGATGCCAGGATTGCCTACCAATTTGGGGCCCGCTTCCAAACCTCCTTTTACGGTCAGCTATCGGCTGAAAAAATCAACTATCCCACCAGCAAAACCCTGATTTCACGAGAGCCTGTCAACAATCGAGTAGTCAAAATGTTGCAAAGGGAAAAAGTGGTACGAGTTGCCATACTTTTCCATTCGGCAGGGATAGAGCCTTATGCGGGTTGGTTTCTTGCCCATCAAGCCGAAAAACTTGATCGGGAGGGACTGTCTGCCCTTGCCCAAATAGCCCAAACGCATGGAGCCAACTTCTCAACGGTCAAAATAGCCAAGCAAGGCACTAGACAAGGCGATGTGATTTTGGATTACCTCTATCCAATTCCCGATCTGGCCACACAAAATTTACCTACCAAACCCGAAGTTACACTTTCTATAATTCGACAGGAAACCGAATTCAGACCACAAGCGGTTAGCCACAAGGGTGCCATGGGATTAATGCAGGTCCTGCCCAACACCGGGGAGGAAATAGCTGACGATTTGGGCATCAGGGGACCAATCAAGGACGTGCTGCTTGACCAGGAATACAACGTGCAAATCGGCTCAGCTTATTTGCAGGTACTTTTTGAGGAATTCGATGGTGCCAATGTACTGGTCTATGCAGCTTACAATGCGGGACCCGGCAGATTGAACAGTTGGTTGAAAACGCTCGGAAAACCAGGTGAAAGCACTCATAGTATAATTGATTGGATAGAACACATACCTTATTCTGAAACACGGAACTACGTCATGAGGGTGCTTGAATCCATAACCGTATACCAACACCGATTCAGCAAAAGGGTATCACCAATTCGTATCAGTTCTCTTCTCTAGAGCCGGTATCAGAAACTGATAAGGTTTCAAAGGGCCTTGAATTATAGGGATCTTCACCTTTTCCAGATAGTCTCTATAAAGATCTTATGCTATCCCCCAGAGCCAAGTGACACATCATCCATGTGATCTGTCGGTAACATTCCTCTCCATCTAAAACAACACATCAAACAACATTCTATTGCAAGTATCTTTGCCTCCGAAAAAAAGAGAGAAAATGCCTAATGGATAAAATAAATCAGAAATTCAAAAGAACATTCTCATATTATAAAGAGCTATTACCTGATTGGAGAGCTATTCTGGAGTTGGCGCGTCTTCTCGAAGCAAACCTTTTCGCTTGAGTTCTGCCCAAAATTCAGTCGGAATGGGAAAACTAAACCACTTTAAATTGTTGTTGAGTTGCTCAACTGTTCGGGTTCCCGCAATAAAACTCGGTATTGCCGGATGAGCTACTACAAATTGAAGTGCTGCGGCAGCAAGTGGAATTTTGAAATCACGACAAACATCTTCAATATTACTTACTTTTTGCATAATCTCCTGTGGGGCTGGTGCATAATTATACTTCGCACCCTCTATCGCACCGGTTGCTAAAATACCGGAATTAAAGCCTCCTCCCACAACGACTGCAGCATTTCTTTTTTCACACAAAGGCAAGAAGGTGTTTAGCGAATCCTGCTCTAGCAATGTATAACGACCAGCCAACAAGAAGCTGTCAAAGTCTCTTGCTTCCAGTGCCGCCTGACAGACTTCCCATTCATTGACCCCGACACCTATTGCCTTGACAACACCTTCTGACCGAAGCTGTTCCAGAGCTTTCCATGCTCCATCCATAGCCTGCTTGAACACTTCAGGTTGTTCATCTCCTCGGGTAAACACATCAATGTCATGAATAAAGCAAATATCCATCTTTTCCAAAGCCATTCTTTGGAGAGAATCCTCAAACGAACGCATTGTACCATCATAGCTGTAGTCAAATTCCATGACATTTGCAGCAGCGTTATTCCAAGGAAAAAAATCAATTTCGGACTTTCTTTTAGGTTTGAGGATACGGCCAATTTTCGATGAAAGGACAAAATCATCACGATTTTTCCAGCGTAACGAATGACCAGTCCTAAGTTCCGACAATCCATGCCCATACATGGGTGCCGTATCGTAATATCTCACGCCGTGGTCCCAAGCCTCTTGGTACATAGCATCAGAAGTTTGTTCATCGATTTCACGAAAAATATTTCCAACTGGCGCAGTTCCCAACCCGAAAGCAGTTACCTCCAAGTCAACCCGTCCGAATTTTTGCTTTGTAGAAGGTTCCATTTACTTTTCCTCTCTTCCTGAATTAATCTTAGACCTTTGCAGGGGATGTTGGGATTTTGTCCTTGATACACTTTATAATCAAGCTTATTTCCTTTTCTTCCTGTACCACAATGATCTCATTTCCTACACCAATCCCTACCGCTGAAGATTCCGGATAAATGGCTACTTTCACTCACTGGACACCTTATTTTGGATTGCAATCTCAGAGGGCAAGGATTATTTTCAATACAAGTAACTAACTGGTTAATTATATGAATTTAACAGAAGATCATAAAGAATTAAAGTCTCTCGTTCGTAAATTTGCTGAAGACGAAGTCCGCCCCATAGCCAATGAATTGGACCAAACAGGACGTTTTCCAATCGAAGTTTACCGGAAGTTGGGCGAATTGGGATTTTTTGGGATTTGCGTACCTGAAAATTTGGGGGGAGCCGGACTTGATGTCTTAAATTATGCTCTAGTTATGGAGGAACTCTCCCGAGGTTACGCATCTGTTGCTGATCAATGTGGTCTCGTAGAACTCATAACCACCCTTCTCGTTGATTATGGAACCACCGAACAGCAAAAACAGATTCTTCCTGATGTTCTCTCCTGCAAAAAGATTGTTGCTTATTGTATTACCGAACCCGAAGCGGGGACCGATGTTGCCGGGATACGATCAGTTGCGACCAAGACGGATAATGGATGGTTATTGAACGGCCAGAAAATTTGGATTCATAATGGTCCGATAGCCGATCTTGGTTTTATATTGGTCAAAACTGACCCTGATGCGGGCCATCAAGGTATGTCGGTATTTATTGTGGATTTGAACGCTGATGGAGTAACAAAAGGAAAGAAGGAAAGTAAGTTAGGGCAATGTGCAAGCCCTGTGGGAGCCTTGACTTTTGATAATGTCCGGCTATCCGAGAATGCACTTCTGGGGAAAGAAGGGCAGGGTTTTCCAATTATGATGAATGTCCTCAACAAAGGACGCGTGGGGATCGCTTCACTTGCGGTCGGTATTGCCCAAGCCGGTTTGGAAGCTGCACTAGACTATGCCCGTCAACGCAAGCAGTTTGGTCGTGAAATTGCCAAATTCCAAGGCATCCAATGGTTAATCGCGGATATGGCAAAGGATATAGAAGCTGCTCGGCTGCTGGTCCACTCGGCTGCAATAAAAATGGATAATGGTGAAAATGCCACGAAAGCCTGTTCAATGGCCAAATGCTTTGCCTCTGATATAGCTGTTGCTCGTACTTCTGATGCCATTCAGATTTTTGGTGGATCCGGGTATATACGTGGATTTGAAGTAGAACGTCTTTACAGGGATGCAAAAATTACCCAAATTTATGAAGGTACCAATCAAATTCAGAGAACAATCATTTTTCGAGAGCTGGACAAATTGGGAGCATTAAATGACTAATCCCGTTGCACTCATTACTGGCGCCAAAAGGGGAATTGGACTGGGTGCAGCCATTCAATTGGCCAAAGATGGGTTCAGTTTGGCTATCAATGATCTTCAACCTGACCATGAGCTTACTGAGGTTGCCGAGATGCTCAGTTCCGAGGGTGTTGAATGTATGGAAGCGCCCTTTGATGTAGCCGATATAGAATGCCACTCGTTCTGGATTGAGAAAATCAAAAACACCCTTGGACCAATCACCACCCTGATCAACAATGCCGGTGTTAGTGTCTTGAATCGTGGGGACCCACTTGATATCTCTGAAGCGAGTTGGGATCGATGTCATGCAGTAAATGCCAAGGGATTGTTTTTCTTGAGTCAAAAATTTGCCCACTATCTCCTTCAGTCAGACCGGGCGGCAGACCAATTCTACTCAATCATAAACATCACTTCATCC
>CAZHIL010000473.1:0-2433 GCA_964532985.1 uncultured Albidovulum sp.
AACCCATCCATCGGGATAACCTGGAGAAGTATCCGGACGGGGCAGAACCGGTTTCTGAAAATACCATTATCGGTTTGATCAAGATAAAGGGATTACCTCTGGCAAGAAGCCAATTACAACAAGGAAAGGATCTCATTGGGGAAACGGATAGTGTCTTGGAAGAAGTGCTGTCGGAAATAAACTCTCGGGAAAACCAGAACAAGGGAACCAAAGGCAAGGCCAGAGCAGGCTGTATGGCAGCCATAGCCCTGATCCAGGATTTGTTTCAATGGTTGTCTAGTCAACAAGGCAAACCGGAATACAGTTAATCCAGCTCCTTTGTTGCCATGGGTTCTTCACTGGAGATCCTTCTCCCCTTATACAATTTGACCTATAACCTCTTGACTGGAAAGAACTCCCCCAAACACTGGCGGATTTAAGGTAACTGACCTGCCTTCTTGCAAGTCCAGCAACCCTTTTCCATCAAGGTACATGAAACATCAGCATAAAGGAAAGGACACGGCAATGGATTAATCATTATTTTTACCAGGGGCATTACTGCCTCTTACCCTAGCCCCATGGGAGCTCGTTAATCAGTTGATCTGCTTAATAAAATTCTGTGGATCATTTTTTAACTCTAACCTCATTTCAGGCCGATCGGCTACACGGTACCAGTCAGTTTGAAGCAATAATAAGCTATATAGAAACTCATGGAGGCAATAATGAAACAAATCATTCAAAAAATCCTGTCGAGCAGTATCAGACAGAATGTTGATATCCTTATCAAGATTCTGGACAATATCGCCATCGACAATTTACCGTTGAAAAACAGCATAAGAATTGAAAAAAGGGAAGGAAAGGTGCTGTGGGTGCAAATAAATTCATCCATCTTCACCTTTCTGGCTGCTGAGACTACTTTTCGTCACATCAACCATGTTGTTCACAAATCGAAGGCAGGCATCGACCGGATCATTGTAACACCTTTAGAAACTGAAGATGGGAATATATCCAGACCGGTTTTTCTCAGTTGGATTGTCAATACCAACGACCGACGTTGCAAGGTCATTCACGAGAGGCATTTCACCTCCTACTGCAAATACTTGTGGTGGGATATCTATGTGGGGAAAATACTCGGGACAGTGAATCGCAGGAAAAAACGCTCACTCAAGAGGATCTTCACGGACCAGTCAGTCCAGAACGGGTTCATTATTGAATCCCTAAAGAAGTTGCAAAACTCGCAATACTTCACTGATAAAGATGCAGTTGTGGAAGATGTCTTCACCCAGATACGAGAGGAGTGGGAACAGAGATATGCCAGTAAGGGCCTTGGCCATGCCATCATGTATCGCTGGCAGGCCCTCAAGATCGGAACTGAACTGGGTTTGCTGAAACTTGATCGTATCATTATCAAGGATATTTGTGTCAGGGACAGGATACCAACCCAACTCTTTGCGGAAATCATGGAAGAAGCCGAACAGATGGAAAAGGGAATCATCAATTCCAGGACCCGCAAGATGGATATTGTCATGAGGCGTCATATGCTGATGTACATCATCTACCAGACGACACCCCATTCCCTGCAGGTAATCGGCAAAATCATGGGCGGCCGGGATCACACGACGGTCATAAATGGTCTTCGAAAGGTCACTGAAAGAATGGAGACGTCATCCGTTCAGCAAGCCCTTCTGGATCAGTTCTGCATTCTCTTCGACAACATCAGGCTCTTTCATGACAATCCCGATATCGGTGATGAAGACTAGTCTGGACTCGTCCTTGGTAATGACAATCCGGTAACAATACCTGTCTCCAGATCCAATACTGGGATCTTAATAACACAATCTGAATTGGGGTATGTTTGATACCTCAATTCAGAACCCCCAAACCGCCCTTGTCGGTTTTGCTTGTAGCAGGGCCTTTTGAATTCACCCAAATTATCTCTTGATGTTTGCAACACTACGAGTAGTAGTAGTCTTTTGATCCTTTTACCGGTAGTGGTGGGTTACCAAGAGTTGATTGGGTTTTACCCTGGATCCGTGAATATTCCCAGTATTCAGGTTAGTAAGACCAGATGCACATTACCGTTCAAGTTGTTAGGGAAATTGCAGGGGATTATCAGAGATAATTTGGGGGAATTTCTGCTTCATGAAAGTAAAGGGAAGGTTCTCAAAGCATCTCCTTTTTCCCGTATTCAAATACTTGAACAAAGTGAAACAATTACAGAATTGCAAAACAAGATATGGAGGGCAATAACCCCATATTAAAGGAGAAGTTTGGTTTTACCACATACCTGAATACCCATGTTGGATTGGGCTTAAAGCACCGATCTTGGTATTCAACTGATCGAGTAAAAATGTCGCACTGACACTAGTTTTGCAGTGATTCCCGCTTAAATTTTTCACCCCCATGAACAGGGGTATTACGAGGTTGTCAAGAATTATTTTTCGCAAACCCCAT
>CAZHIL010000474.1:0-6545 GCA_964532985.1 uncultured Albidovulum sp.
TTGCCAATCGGACAATGGACGAATTGAACCCACCGCAAAGCCCTCGTTCGGCCGTTGCGACAATCAGCAGATGAACCTGATCACTCCCACTGCCAGACATAATTTTGGGTACTGATCCTACCCCTTGGAATGATGAAGCCAGATTGGTTACAACCTTATCCATTTTTTCGGAGTAAGGACGTGCTCTTTCAGCAGCTTCCTGAGCCCGTCTCAGTTTAGCCGCAGCGACCATTTGCATGGCCTTGGTGATTTTGCGAGTGGACTTAACACTCTCAATCCGGATCTTCAGGTCCTTGAGGCTTGGCATGGCGATTTATACCTAGTTTCGTTCTCAGGAAAAATTGGCGGAGTAGGACCCAATGGCCTCTTTGATCTTGTCTTCCAACTCACCTTCAACCTTGCGGTCATTGGTGGTTATGTCCTCAAGGAGATCCTTGCAATTGGCCCTGAGGTGATTAATCAAACCCCGTTCAAATCGAACCACATCACCAATGTCAATATTATCAAGGAACCCGCCTGTCCCAGAGTAAATTACACAAACAATTTCGGCATTGGTCAATGGTGAATACTGTGCCTGCTTCATTAACTCGGTCAGTCTTGCTCCTCTGTTCAGCAACCTTTGGGTAGCGGCATCCAAATCCGATCCGAACTGGGCAAAAGCAGCCATTTCACGATACTGGGCAAGTTCCAGCTTAACCGTACCAGCAACAGATTTCATAGCCTTGGTCTGTGCTGCCGAACCAACCCTGGAAACACTCAAACCGGTATTAACTGCAGGTCTGATACCTTGATAAAACAATTCTGTTTCAAGAAAGATCTGTCCATCGGTAATTGAAATCACATTAGTTGGAATGTAGGCTGACAGGTCACCTGCCTGGGTTTCAATAATCGGTAAGGCAGTCAATGATCCAGCCTTAAAATCCGGATTCAATTTGGCTGCCCGTTCCAAAAGCCTTGAATGGAGATAAAAGACGTCTCCTGGATAAGCTTCCCTTCCTGGAGGTCTCCTCAGGAGTAGCGACATCTGTCGATAGGCGACAGCCTGTTTGGAAAGATCATCATAGATAATCAGCGCATGCTTTCCATTATCCCTGAAGTATTCAGCCATAGCAGTAGCTGAATACGGAGCAAGAAACTGCATCGGAGCCGGATCGGATGCCGTTGCTGCCACAATGATTGAATACCGCAGGGCATCATTTTCCTCAAGTTTCTTCACCAGTTGGGCTACGGTTGACCGTTTTTGTCCCACGGCCACATAAATACAATACAGTTTTTTGGACTCATCATCACCCGCGGCATCGTTGTATGATTTCTGATTCAGAATGGTATCAAGAACCAATGCCGTTTTACCTGTCTGGCGGTCGCCGATAATCAATTCTCGTTGACCCCGACCAATTGGAATCATTGCATCCACTGATTTCAATCCGGTTGCCATGGGTTCATGGACAGACCTTCTTGGAATAATGCCCGGGGCCTTTACATCTGCCACGGACCGCATGCTGGTTTCAATCGGACCCCTGTTGTCAATCGGATTGCCCAGAGCATCCACAACCCGACCCAGAAGTTCTTCACCTACCGGTACATCAACAATGGCTTCCGTTCTTTTTACGAGGTCACCCTCCTTGATGTCACGGTCATCACCAAAAATGACGATACCGACGTTATCAACCTCAAGGTTAAGTGCCATCCCCCTGATTCCTCCAGGAAATTCAACCATTTCACCAGCCTGAATATTATCAAGCCCGAAAACTCTGGCGATACCATCACCTACACTTAAAACCCGGCCAACTTCGGCTACTTCGGCTTCCTGGCCAAAATTCTTGATCTGGTCCTTCAGAATTGCTGAAATTTCAGAAGCATGGATACTCATTTACTCAACCTCTTGCATTGCATATTTCATGTTCATGAGTTTTGATTTTATTGAACTGTCAATCATTCGGGACCCCAATCGAACAACCATGCCACCAATCAAACTGGGATCAAACTTTACTTCCAGTTTAATATCCTTGCCGGCCTTCTGCTTAAGTGCTTCAGTAATCCGATCAAGTTCATCATCAGACAGTTCATGTGCTGAAAGGATCTCGGCAGGAACAATACCCTTGTGTTCCGAAATCATTTTTTCTAATTGTTCCAGAATTAGCGGCAGGGCAAACAGCCTTCTCTTGGTTGCCAAAAGTGCCAGGGTATTCGTGAATAGATTGCTCAGCCCCATGCGAGTGGCTATTTCAACAATTCCTCTTCTGGCGTCATCCCTTGTGTATATGGGTGAGGCAATGAGCACCCTTAGATCTTCGCTATCCTTTATCACTTGCTGTAAGACGGCAATTTCCCCTTCCAATTCTTCCAACATGCCTTCTTCAAGCATCAGCTCGAATAAAGCTGTTGAATAACGTGAGGATATTCCTGCTGAAATTGACAAGTTTTCTGCCACTTAATTTCCTTAAATTCCAACTTAACGTCTAATAAGAAACCTGTTGTATTTATTTGCCAAGACCAAGGTCAACTGCATTAAATTGCACATAGTCCCCCGTTCAACTTAAACCTAATTAGGTAAGATTGATGGAGGTTGCAATTGGTATAAGAGAGAATTTTGTTAGACTCATACTTTCAGGACCAAAATAATTTTTGTGCAGATCCAAATCTCATTACCATTTTGTTGCATGGCTACCGGTTCAGGGTTGTTCCATACCTGTAACAGGTTTGGGTGTAGGGTTTTTCGCTCCCTTCAATAATTCGAGCCCGCTCTTAACCGTTTCACCAATACCATGTTGACGAGTTAGAAAAATTCTTTTTCTTGCTACGATCAAATGTATGCCACCGACGACTTTCTGATGCAGCTTCTTACCTGTTTTCTCTATGGTCTTGGCCATTATCCTCAATGAACCGTCATTGCTTGGCGGTACCATCAAGGCCATCGAATGATGTTCTAGCTGCAATTTGTGTCGGGACAATATCGTTTCCAATTGACCATAGGAATAACTTCTTCCCCACCCATAAGGTGTGGAGGGATTCATGGACCATACTCCTGACTTGTTGGGAACAATGATAAGCATGAGTCCCTCAGGAACCAGGACGCGCCAGCATTCAGAAAGCATGGATGATTCATTCTCGCAGAATTCCAATCCGTGAAGCAGGATGGCTCGTTCAATACTTGCCGTCGGCAAAGGCCAATTGGATTCGAGCGTATGAACGGACATATTGGGTTTGCCGGCAGGCCATTTCTGACATTCCAACGATTCGGGCATCAAATTGATTACCCTGTTACCTTCCCCGAGAAATTGTTCCATTAGCGGCAATGCAAAGCCATAACCCAACACACTATCACTGGCCTTATCCGGCCATATCTCGTTCGTTTCGGCAATAAGGGTTTCATTGACGAATGATCCCAACTCAGTTTGGAAATAAAAATGATTGAAATGGGTTACATCAGGCCGCATGGTAATTACTTGTTGTTTTTAATTCGTTATTTCAATTTACAATCAACCCTGATAGGAATCAATCATGACTATTAGCATAAAAACGATCCCGTGTTTGTCAGATAATTACGCCTATTTGATTCATAATGAAAGAATCGGTGAAACTGCCCTGGTTGATGCCCCCGAGGCTGATCCAATCATTGCTGAAATTGATTCGTCGGGATGGAATCTTGATTATATTCTGCTGACCCACCACCATTTTGATCATGTAGATGGTGTTGAAAAGCTTCGTCAGAATTATGGTTCCAAGATAATTGGAAACAAAAACGACAGAAAACGGTTACCCAATCTGGATATTGAGGTAACCGAAGAAAGCAAGCTGGTGATTTGTGATCAGGAAGTGTCGGTTCTTGATGTACCAGGTCATACCATAGGGCATATTGCCTTTGTTTTTCCCGGAGCGGCATTTACGGCTGATTCTCTTATGGCTCTCGGTTGTGGCAGGGTTTTCGAGGGCACCTTTCCCATGATGTGGAATAGTTTGCAGAAAATTGCGACCCTACCCGGGGATACGATGATATATTCAGGCCATGAATATACCTTGTCCAATGGTGCTTTTGCCATGACCCTAGAAACGGGCAATCCAGAGTTAATTGCCCGCGTGGAAAGGGAGAAGGAACAAAGAAACAAGGGCTTGCCCACAGTCCCTTCCAAACTTGACCTGGAATTGCGCACCAATCCCTTCATGAGAGCAGGTTTGCCTGAAATGAAAACAATCATTGGCAGTCCCGACATGAGTGACGAGGAGTGCTTTGCCGAAATCAGAAAGAGGAAGGATCAATTTTAATTTTTTTCGATTGAAATTTATTTTATATTAAATTTATGTTCCTGATATTATTTTGTAACGAGCATTAATTGTGATCAAAACAATAAACTAAATTTTAGGAGACCTAATAGTTGCCAATATTTTCTGCAGAACTAGAAGAATCAATCAAACGGATTCATCAGTTTGCTTCCCTGAGTGGGGATGAATATTTGACACTTGACCATCTGCTTTTGGCTCTTTTGGATGATCCCCCTGCATCGGAAGCAATCAATGCCTGTGGAATCGACCCCAATTATATCAGGGGCAAGGTCTTCAAATATCTTTACAATGATGTTGATGCCGATGAGTTGTCGAAATTCAAGGAAGTTTCCGAGAAACAGGTACGTCCACTGGCCCCAACAACAGGATTCGAAAAAGTCTTGAACCGGGCAACCATTCATGTACAGGGGGCAGGTCGTTCGGACATTGTGACTGGTGTGGATGTTTTGTTGGCCATTTTTTCAGAACGCCACAGCCATGCGCGAAATTTACTCGAGAATGTTGGACTAACCAGATATGATTTAACCAGATATCTGTCTCATGGAATAACAAGGCAAAGGGTGGTGGACGGCTCAAGGGAATTGAATCCTTCGATTACACCGAGGTCCAAAACAATAAAACGAAAACTTGAGAAGGGTGAACTCAAGAAAACTGCACTGTCCCAATATTGCATCAACCTCGTGGAACGAGCCAAAAACGGCAAGATCGATCCACTTGTGGGTCGGGAAACAGAAGTCAAACGTTGCTTCCAAACCCTGTTGCGAAGGAACAAGAACAATCCACTACTCGTTGGTGACCCTGGTGTAGGTAAAACGACCATCGTTGAGGGAATGGCGCTGAAGATTGCCGAGGGTGACATTCCTGAAGTACTGGAGGGCTTTACAATCTATTCCCTCAATATGGGTGCCGTGTTGGCTGGAACCAGATATCGGGGTGATTTTGAAGAAAGACTTTCCAATATTCTCAAGGAGTTGAGGCGAAAACAAAAAACGGCTCTGTTCATTGATGAAGTTCATACCCTGGTTGGGGCCGGTGCTACCAGTAACGGGTCCATGGATGCATCCAATCTGTTGAAACCAAGCCTTCAGAATGGTACCCTGAAATGCATAGGCTCAACAACACACAAGGATTTCAAACAGCATTTTGAAAAGGACCGGGCTCTCTCCAGAAGGTTTCAGAAAATTGATGTGAATGAACCCACGGAAGAGGAAACCTACCAAATATTGAAGGGCATCAAGCCCAGGCTGGAACGCCATCATTCGGTACGTTATACCAATGAAGCCCTGAAATCCACCGTCAAGCTTTCGGCAAGGTATATCAACAACCGAAAATTTCCGGACAAGGCCATTGACATCATTGATGAGGCAGGAGCCTCCAACAGATTGCGTTCCCAGTCAAAGATACGCAAAACCATAAGTGTGAGGGATATCGAGGATACCTTTGCTGCTATTGCCAGGGTTCCTTCCAAGAAATTGTCAAGATCTGATTCAGTCGTTTTAAGCGATCTGGAAAAGAATCTCAAAATTGTCGTGTTCGGTCAAGACCCAGCAATTTCTGCTCTTACCAGTGCCATCAAATTAAGCCGGGCTGGTCTCAGGGATCAGGAAAAGCCGGTTGGCTCATATCTTTTTGCCGGTCCGACAGGAGTCGGGAAAACAGAAGTGGCCCGACAATTGGCAGAGAATCTTGGGGCAAAATTATTACGTTTCGACATGTCAGAATTCATGGAAAAACATGCCGTATCACGTCTGATTGGTGCACCTCCAGGTTATATCGGTTTCGAACAGGGAGGATTGCTTACCGACGGGGTTGATGAAAATCCGCATTCTGTCGTACTGCTGGATGAAATCGAGAAGGCACATCCGGATGTATCCAATATCCTACTTCAGGTCATGGATTATGGCAAATTGACAGACCATAGTGGACGAACGGTTGATTTTAGAAACGCCATCCTGATCATGACAACCAATGCCGGCGCCGTTGAGCTTGAAAAGAGTGCTGTTGGTTTCGGCAGGGAATCAAGGGAGGGTGAGGATAAAATTGCCGTCGATAAACTCTTTCCGCCCGAATTCCGAAACCGGCTTGATGCGATCATCAGTTTCAAATCCTTGAGTACTGACACGATAGTCAAGGTCGTACAGAAATTCATCACCCAGTTGGAAGGCCAATTGATTGAACGGAATATCCAGATCGAGATTAGTGATCAAGCTTCGGAATGGCTCGGTAAAAAGGGTTATGATACCAAAATGGGAGCAAGACCCCTA
>CAZHIL010000475.1:0-3152 GCA_964532985.1 uncultured Albidovulum sp.
GAAACATCCTTATGATTTGATGCCCAGAAATCACTGATCAAATACATTTAGCTAATAATCACTCACAATATTTGGAATTTAGAACTATGGATGCCTTTATTTATGACTCTGTCAGAACTCCAAGGGGTAAAGGAAAAAAGGACGGTTCCTTGCATGAGGTTACTTCGGTTTGGTTATCTGCTTTCATTCTGAACAAACTCCTAGAGCGAACCGAAATAGACCCCAAGACAATTGAGGACCTAATTTGGGGGAATGTAACTCAGGTCGGTGAACAGGGAGGCTGTCTGGCCAGATCCACGGTTCTGTATTCCAACCTTGATGACAGCATACCCGGGCTTGCAATCAATCGTTTCTGTGCGAGCGGACTTGAAGCTGTCAATCTTGCTGCAAACCAGATCAGGGGTAATGCTGGTACGGGCTATATTGCCGGAGGCGTTGAAATGCTTAGTCGTGTTCCAATGGGATCGGATGGAGCAGCCATGTTGGTGGATCCAACCATTGCGATGAATCATTCTATTATCCCTCAGGGTGTTTCAGCCGATTTGATAGCTACAAAATACGGCTTCTCAAGATTGGATTGTGATCAGTATGCGGTAGAATCCCAAAGGCGAGCAGAAATTGCCTGGAAAGAAAAGCGATTTGATAAATCCGTAATACCTGTCGTTGATGATATTGGGGCAACACTATTGGAAATGGATGAACATCTACGCCCAGATACCGACTTGGTTACTCTTGAAGGTCTTGATCCATCATTCCAGCAAATGGGTGAGGTAATGCCCGGATTCGATAAGGTGGCATTATTGAAATACCCTGAACTGGAGAAAATCAATCATGTTCACCATGCCGGTAATTCTTCAGGAATTGTTGATGGGGCTGCGGCCCTTTTGATCGGTTCCAGTGAATTCGGTGAAATCAATGGTTTGACCCCCCGGGCCAGAATAGTTACAACTGCTAAATCAGGGTCTGACCCCACAATTATGCTTACTGGTCCCATACCGGCCAGCGAAAAAGCTTTGAAGCAGGCTTCGCTGAATATCAGTGACATTGATCTGTTTGAAGTCAACGAAGCGTTTTCCTCTGTTCCATTGAGGTTTATTCAGCATTACGACCTTGATCCGGATGTGGTCAATGTCAATGGGGGAGCTATAGCCATGGGACATCCGCTTGGCGCAACCGGCGCGATAATCCTTGGAACCCTGCTGGATGAACTTGAACGAGCCAATAAAACCCTTGGCCTTGCTACATTATGTGTTGCCGGTGGAATGGGTGTTACCACAATAATTGAGAATCTTTAGGAACATTATCAAATGGCCGATTTTTATTTTGATATAGACCAATCAGGGGTTGCCACCATTACCTGGGATTGCCCGGATAAATTTATGAACCTCATGTCCTGGGAGGGTTTCAACGAACTCGATACCTTCATGAACCAGGCAATAAATGATCCCAAGGTAAAGGGGATTGTACTGGCCAGTGGGAAAGACACGTTCACGGGTGGAATGGATCTCAAGGTATTGGGGTCCATGAAACAGAATTCATCCACTGATCTTGATGTATTCAACGGGGTAATGACCATCCACCGCATTTTGCGAAATATCGAATTGGCAGGGGGTGATCCAAAAACCGGCAAAGCTGGTAAACCGGTAGCTATAGCATTGAATGGGACCTCCGTCGGGATCGGTTATGAAATTGCCATCAGCACTCATAGAATAATATGTGCTGATAACCCCAAAGCTAGCATCGGATTGCCCGAGATACTCGTAGGTATTTTCCCTGGAGGTGGAGGAACGACAAGGCTTGCCAGAAGATTGGGTATATTGGCTGCCGCACCTTTTATTCTGAAAGGTAAGACACCAAAACCGAAAGATGCTTTGGATGCAGGGTTGGTTGATGAGGTAGTCCCTCCCGAGCAATTGATCTCAAGAGCAAAGGAATGGGTACTTAACGCCACCCCGGACGATATAATCAAACCTTGGGATAAAAAAGGGTTCAAAATACCGGGAGGCAGCCCTTATGATAGGCAGGGATTCCTGAGTTTTGCTGGAGCCAGCGCCTTGATTGCAGGTGAAACACAATGTCTCTATCCAGCCGCACAAGCAGCAATTTCCACGATTTACGAAGGGATGATGCTGCCTTTTGACCAAGCTATCAGGAATGAAGCCAAATGGTTTGCGAAAGTTTTGGTACACCCCTCCTCTTCAGCAATGATCAATACCTTTTTTGTCAATAAGAAGCTTTTGGAAAAGGGCCTTCGCAGGCCCAAGGATACACCCAAGTTGAATCTGCATAGCCTGGGCATTATAGGTGCGGGCATGATGGGATCGGGAATTGCCCTGGTAGCTGCACAGTCAGGATTAAGAGTGTTCCTTGTCGATAAGGATGAAACTTCCCTTGAGAAAGGGAAAGGGAAGATTAAGAATATCCTCGAAAAGGATGTGGCAAGAAGGGGAATGTCCACCGAGAAGGCACAATCAACAATGGAGCAGATAAACTCTTCAACCGATTTGAGTGCATTGCGTGATTGTAAATTTGTAATCGAGGCTGTTTTCGAAGATCCCGACATCAAAGCGGATGTATTCAGACAGATATCGGATATAGTTCCGGATGACTGCCTGATTGCCTCCAATACCTCTACCTTGCCGATTTCCGAATTGTCAAAATCCGTCTCAAAACCGGAACGTTTTGTCGGAATTCACTTTTTCAGCCCAGTACATAGAATGGCTCTGGTTGAAATCATAAAGAGCCGACAAACAAATGATCAATCGATATCGCAGGCTTTTGATCTGGTGCGAAAGATACGCAAAACTCCCATCATCGTAAATGATTCCCGCTTCTTCTATGCCAACAGATGTATTATCCCCTATATCAATGAGGGTGTATCGATGGTGGGTGAAGGATATCATCCCGCATTGATTGAAAATGCAGCCAAGCAGATAGGAATGCCCATGGGGCCACTCCAGCTTATTGATGAAACCTCGCTCGAATTGGCAGTACATATTAACACTGCCGTCAGAAAGGCCTTGGGTAATTTTTATGTGGAGAATGATGCTGATCGAGTGGTATTCAAGCTGGCTGGCATCGGACGGTTGGGCCGTAAATCCAATGCCGGGTTTTACGAATATGATTCGAAGGGCAAAAGGCTTGGTTTATGG
>CAZHIL010000476.1:0-4118 GCA_964532985.1 uncultured Albidovulum sp.
ACTTAAGCTGTAGAACATTGCCAGCAGCCCAAACGGTATTGGCCAGGGGAACAAGTTCCAAGGCCTTGGCTACA
Organism: uncultured Albidovulum sp.; assembly: GCA_964532985.1. Taxonomy (GTDB): domain Bacteria; phylum Pseudomonadota; class Alphaproteobacteria; order Rhodobacterales; family Rhodobacteraceae; genus MPNP01. The sequence goes on from CAZHIL010000476.1 coordinate 75, forward strand.
GCTGAAATAATGAAATCATTGATCGAAACCTTTTTACCTTTCTTGGCAAGAAATGAATTTACCTTTGACCTGAGTTTCAAAAGGGAATCAAGTTCAACCTCTCTTCTGAGGTAATAGTGAGGAATTGTTTGTTTCGACTGGGTAAGTCTGGTAGCGATGGTTCTCCTCATACCCTCAAGTTCAACAATCTCGTACTCCCTGTCCTGGTACATTTTAGTAACCTGATCAAACGAAAAGGCCTCGGGTGCAATACCCTGGACTTGGGTTGGGACCGAAGGTGTGGGCTGTTCTTTCTGTTCCAGAAGGTAAGCCTCGATATCCCTCTTGACTATACGCCCCTTATGTCCTGACCCCTTGAGGCTCTCTAGGGCAATACCATTTTCCTTTGCTAACCTCTTGGCAAGGGGAGAAATAAATATTCTGCTGCTTGAGGATTTGTTTACATGAGCTGGTTTGGCCTGCTTGATTGGTTCACTGGTTTCAGTAGGTTTTGCCTTAGGTTTGGATTCTGCAACAGGAACAGAAGTTTCTTCTACAACGGAATCCCCTGTATCTATAACTGCAATCGGGGTATTTACCTTTATGCCTGCAGCACCTTCAGCGAACAGCAATTGTGTAACATTGCCTTCATAAATGGATTCAAATTCCATTGTTGCCTTGTCAGTTTCGATTTCAGCCAGCAAATCACCTGATTCTACTGTATCACCTTCCTTTACAAACCACTTGCTTAAGATCCCTTCTTCCATTGTTGGGGATAGTGCCGGCATAAGGATATTGGTTGGCATGTTTATTCCTCCAAATACAGTACTGACTTTGCAGCTTGAACAATTTCGGGTACGGAAACCAGTGCAAGTTTTTCCAAATTAGCAGCATAGGGCATGGGTACATCCTTGCCAGTACAACAAATTACCGGAGCATCCAACCAGTCAAATGCTTCTTGCATAATCAGATAACTCAGGTGATTTCCAATTGAACAGACAGGGAATCCTTCCTCTATGGTTACACATCTGTTGGTTTTTTTGACCGATTCGATCACCGTATCCTTATCAAGAGGTCGCAAGGTTCTCAAATCAATTATCTCGGCATTAACACCAATATTTTCCAATTCCCTGGCAGCTTCCAAAGTGTGGGACATACCGATACCAAAAGAAACAAGGGTTACATCCTTACCTTCTTTCCAGATTTTTGCCTTCCCAATTGGAACGGTGTAATCGTCCAACTCGGGTATATCAAATGATCGGTTGTAAAGGATTTCATTTTCTAGAAAAACCACGGGATTGGGATCTCGAATAGCCGATTTCAACAAGCCCTTTGCATCAGAAGCCGAGAAGGGTTGAATAACCTTTAGTCCTGGTATATGGGAATACCATGCTGCATAATCTTGGCTATGCTGGGCAGCAACTCTTGCCGCAGCACCATTTGGACCACGAAATACAATTGGACAATTCATTTGTCCACCTGACATGTAAAGGGTTTTTCCAGCCGAGTTGATAATGTGATCAATTGCCTGCATGGCGAAATTGAAAGTCATGAACTCTACTATTGGTCTGAGACCGGCAAAACCTGCTCCAACACCAAGACCCGTAAAGCCATGCTCAGTAATTGGTGTATCAATTACTCTTTCAGAACCAAACTGGTCTAATAGTCCCTGGGAAACCTTATATGCCCCCTGATATTCGGCTACTTCCTCGCCCATAAGGAAAACTAGTTCATCCCGTTCCATCTCTTCTGCCATTGCATCTCGCAATGCCTCACGAACGGTTTGAGATTTGAACGATACGTTTTTGAGCGATAAATCCTCTTCCAATTTCTCCCTTGGGGCTTCTGGAACTGCATTAGCGGTCGTGGTTTCCTTTAAACCAAGGGAAACATTTTCCTCGGAAGAGGTTTCTTCTTCACCTGATGTGTCATCATCACCGGATATTATGGCAATGGGTGAATTGACCGGTACTGATTCTTCCTTTTCTGCCACAAGAAGCTTTTCCACCACTCCATCCGAAATGGCTTCGAATTCCATAATGGCCTTGTCAGTTTCAATTTCAGCAAGGATATCGCCGCTTGCTACGATATCACCTTCCTTGACAAACCATTTTGCAATTTTACCCACTTCCATCGTAGGTGATAAAGCCGGTAATAAAATTGTTGATCCCATATTTATTCCTCATTTGAATTGGTGACCATTTACTCCTGATCAAAGGTAGACATCCGTGTAAAGCTCACTCACATCAGGTTCAGGGCTTTTCTGAGCAAAATCACTTGCCTCATTGACAATTTTCTTTACATCCTTGTCGATATCCTTGAATTCATCTTCGGACGCAATCATCCACTTCAACATTTTATCCCGCAATGAGTCAATTGGATCCTGCTGTTTCCTGACTTGTTGTACCTCTTCCCTTGTCCGGTATTTGGCTGGATCTGACATGGAATGACCCCTGTAACGATACGTTTTCATTTCAAGAATATAAGGACCTTGTCCCTTGCGACAAATATCTGCAGCTTTTTCCCCGGCTTTTGACACTGCCAATACATCCATGCCATCTACCATCTCTCCCTTGATGCCAAAAGCAAGACCGCGCGTGTAAAGATCTGGAGTGGAAGATCCTCTTTTGATGGAAGTTCCCATCGCATACTGATTGTTTTCAATAACAAATATTACCGGAATCTTCCAGAGGCTGGCCATGTTGAACGTTTCATAGATCTGGCCCTGATTGGCTGCACCATCCCCGAAATATGTAAAAGTGACATTTTTGTTTCCGCGATACTTATCGGCAAAGGCAATACCAGCACCAAGTGGAACCTGAGCTCCCACGATACCATGCCCTCCAAAAAAATTCTTTTCCTTGCTGAACATGTGCATCGAACCACCTTTACCTTTGGAAAAACCGCCTTCCCGACCGGTAAGTTCAGCCATGACACCATTCGGATCCATTCCACATGCTAGCATGTGACCATGATCCCGATATGCTGTAATACGCTTATCTCCATCTTCGGCTATAGCTTCCAAGCCGACAACAACAGCTTCCTGACCGATATAGAGGTGACAAAAACCCCCAATGAGGCCCATTCCATAAAGTTGACCCGATTTTTCCTCGAACCTCCTTATCAAAAGCATCTCGCGGTATAGTTTGAGGAGTTCGTCCTTGGATTCCTTTGGTTTGCTGTTCACACTCTTTTTAACCATCAATTACCCCCAAGTATCTTTCATGTTATGTACCTTAATGTATTATTACCTCATCCAGATGAATATATCCCAACTTTTGTCGAGCCAACTCATCCAATAAATCCAAATCCAGATATTCCGGCGTTATTCTAAGTGTCTTGCTTTCCATTAGAGCAATTTGCTCTTCTTGGATCTCAATTTCACTTTGAAGCAGGGATAACTGGTTCTTCAATTGGATCTGAACTATCAATCCCCTACTTCCCAAAATGCTGGAATTTACAAAAAACATGCAGACTAGAAACAAAATGAGGATTACAAAGTATGGAACAATTTTTTCAAGAAAATTCATAAGTACTTATTAGCTTTGCAACGCCACAATTCCAGGTAATTCCTTGCCTTCCATATACTCTATGAAAGCACCTCCTGCTGTTGATACGAAACTCATTGAATCCAGCAAGCCACCTTTTGCCAAGGCAGCAATTGTATCACCTCCACCGATCAAGGAAATTGCCCGATCCTCCTTCGTTCTTTCAGCAAGGGCTTTACCCAGTTGAATTGTAGATTGGTCAAAGGGTGCAAATTCAAATGCACCTAGTGGACCATTCCACACTACCTTTTTACTCTGATCAAGTACTTTTGCAAAGTTATTTATTGTTTTTGGACCCACATCGTAGATGCCCATTCCGCTTAAGTTATTATCAAGTTCTGCTATATGACTGGTACCGTGCCTTATTTCCGGGGCAATTTGAAAATCACTGGGTAAATACACCTTGCAGGAGTTTTTATCTGCTTCCTGCAAGAAATCCAATGCCGAATCCAAATAATCCTTCTCAACCAGTGAATTACCAATATCATAACCTTGGACGAGCAGGATTGTATTGGCC
>CAZHIL010000477.1:0-1797 GCA_964532985.1 uncultured Albidovulum sp.
CCCATATCCTGGCCAGATGGGTCTTGCCAGAATATTCAGGACCAACCAGGATAAAGCGATTATCCGGCCAATTCTCAACATCTTGTAGCAAATCCCACAAATTTGAATTCGAACCGGCGATAATGAAATCGGCCTCGCTGTATGAGGGTTTGAAATCAAACTCTAAAATCTGTGTACTAGTCACCTTTCTGCTTGCCTTGCTTACCTGTCTTACCAAGGTACAGAACACCATCCAAATATTGTTTTACACCAAATCTCAAAAACACACCGATAATTGCAGCCATGGGTACGGCGACCATCAATCCCACAAATCCAAACAAAAACCCAAAGGCCGAAAGTGAAAATAGAATCCATACCGGATGTAACCCTACGGATTTTCCCACGATTTTTGGAGTTAGTATGTTACCTTCCAGAATTTGCCCCGACACAAATATCAAACCTACCACACCGATAAAGAGTGGGTTTTCCCAAAATTGGAACAACGCCAAACCGATCGCAAGAACTCCTCCGAGAATGGCACCCAGGAAAGGTATGAATGAAATCAATCCGGCAATAAACCCTATTATCAAACCTGCCTTCAAACCGACAAGAAAAAGGGATATTCCATAAAACAATCCTAGAATCAGACAAATAGTGAGTTGTCCTCGAACAAAGCTAGACAAGATAAAATCCACTTCCCCAGCCAATTCCCGAATGGTTTCCTTGTGATCCATCGGCAGGAGTGAATCTATCCTTGCTATCATATTGTCCCAATCAGCCAGAGAGTAAATAAAAACGACCGGAACGATGATCAGGAATGTGCCTGCCTGCCAGGCAAGGTTAAAGGAACTGTAAATCCCGGTCAATATCTCGTTGGAATAGCTTTGGAAAAATCCAAGAAACTTATTCAGGGAAAGACCCAGTTGGGAGTCCGTGCTTATCAATTCTGGAAAATGGACTTGTAGAATTGAAACCAAGGTCTCTAGGGTGGCTGGTAGAATTCCAAAAAGTTCTCTGATCTGTATACCCAGTAAGGGTACAAAAAATACAACGGCAGAACCAAAAACGACAAAGGAAAGCACGGCAACTATAGCCGTGGATATTGCGCGGTTCAAACCCATCCGCTCAAATCTATCGACAAAAGGATCCAGCAAATACGCGAGGGCCATTCCAACAATAAATGGCAAAAGGATGTCACCAAGGAGGTAAAGGATAAGCAAGGCAACGACCATTGCTATCCCCCACCATGCAATCTGTTGTTTGGCCGAAAGTGCCATAGTAATTTTAACTCATCACCAAGTAATTTCTAATTGTGCCGGTTAGCAGGAAGATAATGGTTGTAAGACAATATTCAAAGAGGACTTTATCCTTATTGGAAGGTAATTCACTTATTTCCTTGCTTCACAATCACATGTCAAAATCCGGGGATGGGTTGAAGTCATTGTCATCTCCACCGGAACCCGAAGGTGACTTGTCAGGTATGCGGTCCTTGGCAAGTCGGTTGGCTGTCGGATTGTTCCCCTTAGTATCATCAATTGGGGAAGGGTCACGCATCGCACCTTCCTTGACCATGCAAAATGCAAGCTTGTGCCAGTTGTTTTCGGAAGCTATCGTGAGTGGTGTGCGCCCCCAGGCATCCTTGCCGTTTATGTCATGCCCGAGAACCAGCATTTTCCCAAAAGATTCAATGTCATTGGAATAGGCCAATGTATGAAGGGGTGAACCCGTGGTGGCAACGGCATATGAATGAAGGGATGGAATCGGGCACTGAAACAAGGGAACCGGCAGGTTGGGTATGACGTCAATAAACCCGTAGCG
>CAZHIL010000478.1:0-1850 GCA_964532985.1 uncultured Albidovulum sp.
TTACGAAAAAAGGGGGAAATCGGCCCTGAAACGGGTAAATCCCGGTGACGGAAACGATCTTCATTATAACATCTCGATTCCAAACACCTGTTGTCAAGGGGATTCGCAATGTTTATATATTTTACGGGCAGGCACTAGTTAACTAATTCGCCGTGCAGGGAATTAACATTGGCATCTACAATCTTCATGGTCCCCACCTTGCCAATCCAACTAACAGGTACTTGGCCAAAAACAACCTGAAAATGCTCGCTTTTTCCGACCAGCTGGCCCTCCAATCGCCCGCCCCTTTCAAATAGTACCTGGCAATGCTTACTCAACATGCTTTTTTGTTCTGCAAACTGGTATTCCGAAAGCAAATTCTGAAGTCGATGCAACCTTTCTGACTGAATATCCGAATCCACCTGAACACGTTCGGCAGCAGGTGTACCGGGTCGGGGAGAATATTTGAAGGAAAATGACTTGATGAATCCGACCTTTTCGACAACACTCAGAGTTTCTTGGAAGTCTTCCTCTGTTTCACCAGGAAACCCGACGATAAAATCCCCAGAAATGGCGATATCTGGCCGATATTCCCGAAGCCGTGATATAATTTCCACATATTCAGCCTGGGTATGTTTTCTGTTCATCAATTTTAAAATCCTGTCTGAACCGGATTGAATAGGCAAATGGAGATAGGGCATCAATTTTGGACAATCCCGAAAGGCTGTCATCAAATCGAGGGTCATCTCGTTGGGGTGAGATGTCACAAACCTGATTCTTTGTAAATCAGGCAATTCCGAAATCTTCCAGATCAAATCCGCCAAACTCCAGCTTCGATTGTCTAGACCCAACCCATGATAGGCATTTACATTCTGGCCAAGCAATACGAGTTCCCTTGCCCCTGAACTGATCAGCTCCCTTGCCTCATTGATGACCTCTGCAACCGGTCTGCTGTATTCTTGACCACGGGTATATGGGACAACACAAAATGTACAGAATTTATCACAACCTTCCTGAACGGTCAGAAATGAGGACACTTTCACGGTACTCGGGGTTCCTCGATGAGACCAATCAAATTTACCACTTTGATCAAGGTCAAGTGCTACCGGCTTCTTATCGTAATTTTTGATCAGTTCAGGCAGCTTATGATACGCTTGGGGTCCGACCAAAATATCGACCATGGGTTGACGCCTGATGATTTCCTCTCCTTCAGCCTGGGCAACACATCCTGCAACAGTGATCTTCAAATCAGGATTTTTTTGCTTAATGGGTTTGAGTCTTCCCACCTCGGAATAAATCTTCTCGGTCGCCTTTTCCCTGATATGACAAGTATTGAGTATGATGAGGTCGGCATCCTCCTCTCGTGGTGTGGACTTATATCCCAATGGTATCAGAGCTTCGGCCATGCGTTCACTGTCATATACATTCATCTGACAGCCATAGCTTTTGATAAATACCTGTTTCTCCTTTTGTGTTTGGTTCAACATCGCTCTGATAACATTACACTTTGTTGTCTGTTTTGGACAATTTTCACATTACATTGGAAACTACCTTGTACCTTCGGGAATTAATCCCTTGGGGAAATACTTCAACACAACGAGTAAAATTAAACCCATGGTTAACAGTCGCATGTAAGCAGCATTCCTGATCAAATGTTGCTTTAGTGAACTTTGTTCATCCATTCCCGAGGTAATAAACTCCATCAACCACAACCCAACAGGTTCGGCTTCAATCCACACGAACCAAATTAGGAAACCACCCAGAATTGCACCCCAATTATTGCCTGAACCACCGACGATTACCATGACCCAGATAAGGAAAGTAAATCGCAAGGGTTGATAGCTTGTGGGTGTAAATTGCCCATCCAAGGT
>CAZHIL010000479.1:0-1562 GCA_964532985.1 uncultured Albidovulum sp.
AGTAACCCTTTTTCTATTTGATCAATGAGTTCGTTGTATTTCTTGGAATTAGGTTTTGGTTGTTCAAAATTCATTCTATATTTCCTGTTCAGTAATGTATTATCGATATTTTTCATTAAGTAATATGTTGACTATTTAAAACCGGTTCTCCACTTTGAATTTTCCAAAACTCCATATAATTCATAAAGTATTTCATTAAAATTGATAGCCGAGGTTTGTACTAATGGATTCTGAAAAACTGAGTATATTTCGAAGTCGAAATGGGTTTATTTCCGCATTGGACCAGTCGGGTGGCTCAACACCCAAGGCCTTGAAGGCCTATGGCATTAATGAAGATCAATACTCAGGTGAGGCGGGAATGTATGACCTGATCCATGAAATGAGACTTCGTATCATTACTTCCGATTGTTTCACGAGTGACAGAATTCTTGGAACCATACTGTATGAGGGTACGGTCAACAGGAAGATTGGTGATGAAAAAGTACCGGCTTATCTTTGGAACAAAAAGAAGATATTGGCCATTCAGAAGATCGATGTCGGATTGGATGAAATTGGGAAGGGTATTCAATTGATGAAGCCCATCCCGAATATCGAAGACCGATTGACAGAAGCTGTATCTAACGGTGTTTTTGGTACCAAGATGCGTTCAGTTATCTGGGAAGCAACCTCCGGTGGTATTAATGAAATCGTTAACCAACAGTTTGAAATTGCAAAGATCATTATGGGATTTGGACTTGTTCCGATTGTGGAACCTGAGGTTTCAATTGGTATTTCTGATAAAGTCCAAAGTGAGGAAATCCTATTGGCCGAAGTGATGGAAAATCTGGATTCGCTTGACGATAACCAGAATGTGGCTCTCAAGTTGACCATACCTAGTCATGACAACTTTTATTCTGGCTTGGTTGAGCATCCAAGAGTAGTGAGGGTTACTGCATTGTCGGGCGGATACACCCATGAGGAGGCTTGTGGTAAACTTGCCCGAAATCCAGGCATGATCGCAAGTTTCTCACGAGCACTGACCGAAAAGCTGAAAGTTGATCAGACAGCATCGGAATTTACAGATGCCCTGAATGACTCCATAGAAAGTATTTTTCAGGCCTCAATTACCTGATTAAGTCTTGGGGGCATTGTTCAAAAAGGCAATCTGGTGAAACTCTGATTGCTTGGGGTTTCGCTCGTATCTTTGACTAACAGGGCATATTCTTCTGACATTGCACCCCAAGGTCAGGCAATCAGACCCTTCTCTTGAACCGATATACGTTCGGCAACCGTCTGCATCATAGTGGTCGGGAGTTAAGACATCCACTGGACAGGCCGAAATACAGGGTTTATCGCTACAGGTAACACAGGGGCTTTGTTCGGGTGTTTTTGGTAAGGTTATATGGTCCTTGTAAGCCAATGCACCTCGATAGGAAACCAGAAGGCCGGCCGTATCATGAACCAGAAACTGAACCGGGGACTGCCAACTGCGACCCGTTTTCAGTGCCCAGGTCAAAAAGGGATGATAGGGAGGACCCCCAAAGGGATAATAGGGCTTCCCGCTGGTATTTTCACCAATCAGG
>CAZHIL010000480.1:0-3374 GCA_964532985.1 uncultured Albidovulum sp.
ATCCAGTACAGGCTGGGGAACGGTTCTGGTTACTTCCCTGGTCTGACCCCCGAACAGAGGTACTTCGGTGGTAACCTCTCGCAATTCGGTTTTAACATATGATTGATAGACTGAGAGAAAAACGACACCTACCAGCGGCAAGGCGATCAGCAATAGCATTGAGGCCACCGAAGGGGCCACAAAAGCCAGGAAAGTCTTGGCTTTCATAACGGTTTACTTGATTTTGGCCCGGGGAAGTTTCCCTCCCCGAGCAATTGTAATTTAGTTGAGATATCCAGCGTCTCGAGCAGCCTTGGTATACTCCGCTTCGGCATCAGCCAAGGATTGGGCAGCACTTTCCTTACCAGCCAGAAAATCGCCGATGTTGTTACCAATGGCCGAATGGGCCAACCCGGACTGTGGATTCATCGGAAATGGTGGAGCTCCAAGCATAATCGTGTCATTGACCGATTTTGTAAACTTGTTACTCTGATAATTAGAACGCAGCCACAATGCTACATCATTATGTTGTTCAACAACCTCTGGTCGCAATGCATGGAGCATGACTTGGAATGCAACCTCAGGGTCACCATCAAGATTCTTTGGAATGACATATCCATCCCACCAGAAAAGGGATGAGGGGGCACCACCATCCTTGGCAGCTGGTGCGGGTGCCAATCCAATTTTACCGACAACGGTACTTTCATTCGGATCTTCAACTCCGGCAGCTTCGTTTTGCCACTGAATCGCCATGGCAATCTCACCTTGACTCAACTGTTGATTGACATTCCCGAAATCATGTGAAAGGGCATTCGGAGACATGTACTGGGTAAGCCTTCCCATGATCTCCAGTGCTTCTATCCCCTCTGGGCTGTTGAATGCTGCCTCCGAGGTTTCAGGATCAAAAAGCCGACCGCCATTCGAGAAGAGTATATTGACAAACTCGTTTCCTCTTTCCCAATTGCCCGGACCACCGAATGCAGCACCATACGGATAATCAATTTCATCATCATTCATAAGCACTTCCGCAGCGGCAAACATCTCATCCCAAGTCGTGGGAACATCGAGATTATGCTTTTGCAGAATGTCAGTTCGATAGAACAGCACCTGAGCATTCGCCATGAATGCAACAGCCATAATGTCATCACCGAAACGAATGAGCATCTGATCCTCAATCTGGCCTTCTTCCCTGTATTTTTCGACCAGGTCATTCAACGGCAGCAATTCACCATTGGCCTGATGTGATGTGATGGAAAAATTGGCAACTGCTGAAAGGTCGTATGGTGAAGTCGAAGCCGCAAAGGCCACTTCCCTTTCTTCCTGATGGGTTGTTGTAAGTTTGGCATCAACCTTGAGATCGTCACGTTCACATTCTTCCATGGTATTGGCAAGAATCTCAAGGGCATCAAAGAAATTTGACAGGACATTCACCTCCCCGCTGCCATTCACGTTACATTGTGCATTTGCCAGTGCTGGCAAGGTTGCAAACATAATTGCAACGAAAGTTGTTTTGATTCTGGACATATCTTCCTCCTCTGTAATTTAGATTAACCCATAATCTGCATGATTATTCCGAATTCATTGAATATGGTCCATTCCTTTTGGACCTTATTGTCCTTTATATGCCATTGGGTAATACCCCATAAATGTACCTCTTTTCCCGATGGCTGGCCATAGGGACCATTTCCTCTATGGGCCCCAACGGCACCCCACCTAACCGCAACCAGGAATCCTTCCCTCGGGTTTCCCATCCAATACAGATCATCCACGGTCAAGGCCATATTTGGAAACATGGCCAGCATGGACAATATAAAGGACTTGATCTGTCCGATACCTCGAAAAACCCTTCCGGTGGCGCCTTCATAGACAATTGATGGGGAGTATATCTGATCAAGTACCGAGAGATTTCGCCGATTCCAGATGGTGTGAAAACTTGTATGTACAAACTCTTCAATGTCTTCAATCACATCCGGGATGTTCTTGATTGACGGCTTGTTTTGCCCGTGAGTACGATCAGGTTCACAAGCCATGAAATTCGGGGCAAAAGGTCCTTCTTCCCTTTTTGCCATCAACTGTTTGGCACATGTGACCGGGTCCAGTCCCAATTGTTTCAGCATACCAGCCGTGTCGTACTGGACATGCTCAAGGTAAATTTCGTTATCCCTTGAAACACAATTGGCGATGCAAAACAGCCTGATCGGTTTGCCGGTAGGTTCACCAAATCGGCTGTAACCCGTATTGGTACCCAATATCATTGTCCGGTGAGACGTATGAAATCCCCTGATTTCATCACCTGCCCAGATAACCTCATCGGCGACAAGTCTTATATCTGGAATGGCATTGTTAGTATGAACTGTATCAGCTACGATTTTATCCCGGCCATATTGAAGCCCGACATCATCCCACACCCTACAATCATGGCTGTAGGTATCGTAAATATATCCGATGTCTTTCTGCTCCCAAATTCGATGGGTTATCCGTACTATGTAATCTACTATGTCTGTATAGGTATCTTCAAATCCCCGCATAGGATGAAGGCGTTTAGAATCCTTTCGACCTTCCAGGAACATTTCCGTACCACCTTTGCGATAATCATCAAGTGATATTGAAAAATCGGTTGGCATGCTTGAGGCCGGCAAGGGATCAAACCTTTGTGGTACATCGGATTGTAGTTCTGAATTTTCCATTTCATCTCCATCAAGATAAAGTGTTAAACCTAAAACACTGCCATTCAGGGAATTGTTCAACTTACAGTATCTGCCATAATACAAATTACAAAAGGAATCAAAAAGTAGTAAATCTTGTCATTCGAAAATTCGGGTCGGAATGTTTTACCCGATACCAGAAAACCTGTAAACGAATGAGATATAATTTATTGCAATAATCTTGGTTTCCTTCCCTTTTACATCACCTTTTCAATTGGTCTGAAAGCCCCCCCGTGGGATTATACCAATCAACCCTTTTATCATTCGTTTTTCGCTCCTGACTATTACTAGGGGAATAGACAAGCGCTTTGTTATTGCCTAGGTAAATGGCGATTCTTCAATTGAATTCAAAAGGTTTAAATCATCTCAGAAACCATTAGGTATACGGTTGAAACGTAATACAGCCAGTGTGCATCCGTACCAGCATTTTGGGAGTTGTTGGAAACAGGATGAACAAATAGGAATAATGAGGATTTCTGATTTTGTTTCCATTCATCACAACAACCTGCCTTTTATCATCATGCCCTCTCAATTCATATCCATACTAAAGGTCATATTATGACAAACTGGTCATCAAAAACAAATCCAGGAAATTATTTTGAGGACTTTGAAATCGGTCAGACAATACTTCACTCTACTCCCCGAACATTTACCGATGGCGATAAGGCACTTTACCAATCCCTATATCCT
>CAZHIL010000481.1:0-25976 GCA_964532985.1 uncultured Albidovulum sp.
GGTATGCTCAGGGGAAGAACAACAACGGTTTGAAGCAAATTGCCGTGCCGGTTGAAAGTACCAATTCCCCCACCAAGACAACCAATGGCTGCCAGAGCTGGAGAACCTACCAGGATTGAACTTGAGCAAATCAGGCCAACCTGCAGTGGGAGATTGAGCAAGATGCCCAGAAAAGGAGCCAGGATGGTTAGCAACAATCCGGAACTTGTCCACAAAACGATTATCTTGCTCCATACATATTTTTCGAGGGGAAGATCAGATGCTGCAATCCGATCAAGGGAACCATCTTCCAAGTCAGGACTAAATATCCGATCAAGAAATAAAAACAGGGAAAATACGACACCAATCCATAGGATGGCCGGGGCAATTTTGGAGTGAAGATCGATATCTGGTCCAATGCCAATCGGGATAAGGACAACAATGGTCAGGAACATCGTCAGAGGAAGCCAGATGCCTGAGCCCAACCTAAAGTTGGCCCTTAAATCACGTGTAATTAACGTAAACAAGACATCACCGATTGTTGAATGACTGCATGATTCAATTCACCGGTTTCTACTATCGGTAATCATCCAGTGCAAGGTACTGGGTGGGGCTGGATATCGGTTCTAGATGAGATGTCAAAATCACAATTCCCATTTTCTCACAGTGCCTTTGAATTAATTCGGCCAATAAATCCTGCCCTTTCTGATCAAGACCATTGAATGGTTCATCCAATACCAAAATCCTTTTTCCCGTTTCAAATGCTCCTGCCAAGGCAACTTTTCTCTTTTGACCTTCGGAAAGCAACCTGACCGGTGTTTCCGCAAGATCATCAACTTCAAAATATTCCAGCAAATTGTGAGAGGTTGGAAGATTTTCCAGCTTCAGCCAAAAACGATGATTGTCCCCAACGGTCAGTTCTGGTTTCAATCCGTTGAGATGACCCAGATAAGTAGTTTCATGTGAGGGAATATGAACGTCTCCCTCAAATTTGCTTGACAGTCCCATGAGAGTTTTCAGCAAGGTCGTCTTGCCTGAACCATTGGAACCTATGATAAATAATTGCTCACCCGGATGCAATTGGAATGATACATCCGAAAAAACAGGAAAATCGTTACGATAACATGTAAGATTTTTGACACTGGCGGAGAGCAAATCCACTTCCGAAGTTTTTGTCTCTTCTATTTCGGTCATATGTCGAAAATCAATCCTCTGCCTTGAATGGAATAAAATGGGCAGTAATTTCAGGTTACCTATACTCATATATTTTAGGTTCATTATATAAGTTAGTGCAGATTATAAATATTGAAGTCCGGGAACAGGTATTTGTAGTTCAAATCAAGGTTCCGTGGCTGTTTGAATGAAGTAATTTTTGGCAAGGAAGAAAAATGAGTCTCAATTTGGGTAATCGTTCCGACGCAACCAGACAAACCCTGAAAATAGGTTCAACTGAGTTTGACTACTTTTCAATTTCCACAGCAGAACAAAAAGGATTAGGAAACTTTTCCAAAATACCTGCCTCATTGGCAGTTGTCCTTGAGAATCTATTAAGATTCTATGACGAGTCCACTGTCAAGACTGATGACATCAAGGCATTTAGCGATTGGTGTGATCTTGGCGGTAAAAACCCTAAGGAAATCATGTTTCGACCAGCACGGGTCCTGATGCAGGATTTTACCGGTGTACCAGCGATCGTTGATCTCGCCGCAATGCGTGACGGGTTGGTGAATCTGGGAGGAGATCCAACCAGGATCAACCCCATAACACCCGTTGATTTGGTTATTGACCATTCGGTCATGATTGACGAATTTGGCAACCCCAGGGCCTTCCAGTTGAATGTCGAACGAGAATACCAACGAAATATGGAACGGTATGAATTCCTCAAATGGGGACAAACGGCCTTTGATAATTTCCGGGTTGTTCCACCGGGTACAGGAATATGTCATCAGGTCAATCTTGAATATTTAAGCAAGGCAGTCTGGTCAGGGCAAGACGCAAGTGGACGGAACATTGCCTATCCAGATACTCTGGTTGGTACCGACAGTCATACAACAATGGTCAACGGTCTGGCTGTACTTGGATGGGGTGTGGGAGGCATCGAGGCCGAAGCAGCAATGCTGGGACAACCGATTTCACTTCTGATACCAGAAGTTGTCGGTTTCAAATTGACCGGTCAAATGGTTGAGGGAACCACGGCTACCGATCTCGTCCTGAAGGTTGTACAACTCTTGCGTGAAAAGGGCGTTGTCGGCAAGTTTGTTGAATTTTATGGTGAGGGTCTTGATAATTTACCTCTGGCCGATAGGGCCACAATTGCCAATATGGCTCCGGAATATGGTGCAACCTGCGGATACTTCCCGATTGACAGGGAAACCCTGAGATATCTGGAACAAACCGGACGTGATAGGGATCTCTGCACCCTGGTTGAAACCTATGCCAAGGAGAATGGCTTGTGGCGAGGGGAAAATTATGATCCGATTTATACGGATACACTCGAACTAGATATGAGCGAGGTCATTCCAGCGATTTCTGGCCCAAGCCGTCCGCAGGATCACACGCCTCTCAACAATGCTTCAAAGACCTTTTCGAAGGTGGTTGGCAATTATCGTGGAGCAAATGGTTCTGCTCCGAAAATCAAGTCAAGTGCGGTTGAAGGTGAGGATTACCAGTTGAATGATGGATCCGTTGTCATTGCGTCCATAACCTCATGTACGAATACTTCCAACCCCTATGTCATGATCGGTGCCGGACTGGTGGCACGCAAAGCCAGGAAACTGGGCTTGAAACCCAAGCCATGGGTCAAAACTTCTTTGGCTCCGGGTTCCAAGGTTGTTTCAGAATATCTGGAAAAGGCAGGTCTTCAGGATGATCTAGATGCCATGGGATTCAACCTTGTTGGATATGGTTGTACAACTTGCATCGGAAATTCTGGACCTTTGCAACCAGAAATTTCGAAAGCCATTGGCGAGGAAGATTTGATTGCTGTCAGTGTCCTGTCTGGAAACAGGAATTTCGAGGGTAGAATCAGCCCCGATGTAAGGGCAAATTTCCTTGCCTCACCACCCTTGGTCGTTGCCTATTCGCTTGTGGGTGACATGAATGTGAATATTGCCGAGGATCCAATTGGTACGGCCCATGATGGATCTGAAGTTACCTTGAAGGATATTTGGCCATCCAATGAGGAAATATCTGAATTGGTCAGGCAGACGGTCACCAAGGAAGCTTTCACGAGCAAGTATTCGGATGTATTCAGTGGAGACGAGAAATGGCAATCAGTCAAAACTGTGGATAGCCTGACTTATGGATGGCCGGAAACATCAACCTATGTCCGTAATCCTCCCTACTTTGAGGGCATTACCATGGAACCCCCGGGAGTAACGGATATCAAGGATGCACGTTGCATTGCTGTTTTGGGTGATACCGTGACAACCGATCACATCTCACCGGCCGGATCGTTCAAGGAAACTACACCTGCTGGACAATATTTGACTGATCGGCAGGTTCCGCCCAGAAATTTCAATTCCTATGGTTCACGGCGCGGAAACCACGAGATCATGATGCGGGGAACCTTTGCCAATATACGTATCAGGAATGAAATGCTGGATAATGTTGAAGGGGGTTATACACTTGATCCCAATGGTGGCCAGACATCGATATTCGAGGCTGCCATGAAATACCAGGATCAGGACATTCCGTTGGTAGTAATTGCTGGCAAGCAATACGGTACCGGTTCCTCTCGTGATTGGGCGGCCAAGGGAACATCTCTTCTGGGAATCAAGGCTGTTATCGCTGAAAGTTTCGAACGTATCCATCGATCCAATCTGGTCGGTATGGGCGTTATACCATTTGAGTTCATGGATGGTGTCAATCGAAAAAGCCTTGGTATTGTGGGGAATGAACGAATTAGTATTGCAGGGCTTGAAAGCGGTATTACACCACTAATGGTCAATGATTGTGAAATCACTTTCGCTGATGGGAGAAAGGAAACCATCAAAGTAAAGTGCAGAATCGATACTGAAGTGGAGGTGGATTACCTCAAGCATGGTGGTGTCCTCCATTATGTTCTGAGGGATTTGGCATCCAAATAGTAGAAATACCGACTACATAACCAGGTCATAAAATCACAATCATTCTTGACTTACCAACCAGATTTTTTCAACTTGGTTAGTAATGTTCTCAAAAAAGTGATTTGTTTTCTACCGTGATTGGGACTAGTAGTAAGGTACCTTTTGATATTTGACTGTAGATTAACAATGAGAATCACCAAATTGACTACCATTAAACTCCTTGTATTGGCTTTAATTTCAGGTTTGATAAGTTCGGCAGTATTGAGTCAGGAAAGAACCTGGAAAAGTGTAATACTAGCGGAATTTTTCACTTCTCAAGGATGCAATACCTGTCCCCCTGCTGATGACTTCCTGCTTGAACTGGATACAAGAAAGGAAGTGTTACCCATTGCCTATCATGTGGATTACTGGGACTATCTTGGTTGGAAGGATACCTTTGGGGATAAAAAATTTTCCGACCGGCAAAGGGATTATGCCCGGGGCATAAGTTCTACCAGATATTATACTCCACAAGTGATAATCGATGGTCAATACCATTTGGTCGGAAGCCATAGAAACAAGGTCAACAGGATACTCCACAACCTAGATCACCAAGCATCATCAGCACCTAAGATCAGCTTGGGTGAAGAATCTCTGAATATTAGTTGGAGTAGACCACCTGCCGAATTCGACACGGTATTTTTTGTCCTTATTGATCCCAGGACACACAATGTTCAGATCAATGCAGGAGAAAACAGGGGAAAGGTAATACCCTATGGAAATGTTGTAACCGATATCATTGAGCTCCCTGTCAGGAGTTCCAGCCAACTTGGAAATATCCAATGGGGTGGTTCGGTTATTGCCAACATGGGATGTCCAAAGGATCATATAGTAGCACTGATTTTTCAGCAAAAAAATGGGAAGTACCCTGTACAGGTATCCGATACCTTTTACTCTACTTGCTAATTGAGGTTTTTACTACAGGTGTAAGGTAAATACCTGAGTTATTTCAGACGAACGTTGCTACCATCACCCACCAACATTAATCTTTTGCCAAACTCTTTTTTCAATCGTTCCTTATGTGGTTTCCATGTCTTGCCATTCTGTTGATCTCGATCAAATTGATTGACAATAAGCCAAGGTTCGCACCTAATGGATAGTTCTAATTCGTTCTTGGCAACTCTATTAATCAAATCCATGACGTTTGAAGAATACTGGTTACCACTATCACCAACACCCTTCAGTGTAACGATATTTTCGCACACTTTACGATAGGATTTTGCCAATAAATCCCGATTCTTATTTATCCAGTCTGTATATTTGAGCATTTGGTGGGTAATACCCTTTTCCGTATTTTGCATGCGAAGTTCTTTATTTCCAAATAGCTTAACTTCAAAAAAGGCTATTTCAGCTCCTTCACTACATTCTTTGATTACTGCCAGATCTATAAATGAACGTTCTCCCAGAGCAATTTCAGTATCAATAATATTTGAATGATTCTTTATAATTTTATAGCTTTGGACTTTTTCTCCTATGGCAAAAGGTTTGACAGTCTCCTTCAATGTCTTGATGTCATGAAGATTATTTACCAACAGATTAGGTAGAATATCAGGATCTTTGATCCCACCGTCATTATTGAATTTGATGTATGAGTCTCCCCCAATTTCTGGTTTCAGGAGATATTTGTAATGTGTACCTCCTGTAAGGCGTTTGTGTCGCCTGTTGAAATTCAACTTGATTATACCGCAACCACGGGAATAGAAACTGATACTTTCATTGCGAATTGCCGTGAATATTTCCTTGTCATTGACCAATTCATATAACCAGGTGCCCTTATCATACTCGTGATTAAATTCGTTTATAAAATCATCACTTAATCCTCGACTAATATCTACCATGAATTATTTTCTCCCATAAACTATCTGACTTCCCACCATTCACCATCCTGATGACTTTCAACATTGTTGAAGTGTTCGCTGTACTTTTCCGGCTCAAAGGTATGGATTGGAACAAGCCGCAGTGGATTCATTGCTTGTGCTAATCCCATGAGATTTGCCACCGAGGCATGCCCCGATGTATGAATTTTCCTCAATGGAATTTGATTTTTCTCAAGCCATTCCAGTACCTTGCAGGAACTATCTTTCTCAAGGTAACCATCCCACATGGAATAACTTAGCGCAGCCCCTTCCAGAGAGTTTTCTAATCCCTTGTCCCCCATAAACATTGGTCTGAAAAGCATGACAGAGTTTTTTGTCAGTTTAGGAAGATTTTCATAAAAAATACGGTTACTTTTATGTTGATCAAGGATACTGAAAAGTTTCTTGTCTATAATTTGCTTTCGTTGCCGATGAGTAATATATACACGAACATCTGACCAGCCCGACTGAGGAATGGTATCTCGACCAGTGGCTTTGAGCATCTCGGCGGTATAAAGATCAATAATGAACAGTCGCTTTGCCTTTTTTGCGGCCTTATAGATGGTTACCAAACGGTCGATATTCTGTGAGGAGGTCCAAACAAGATGCAATCCATCTGTTTCACCGAAAGCCTTGGCAAAATCTTTCTCAAGATCACTCTCTGTCTTGAAACCCTCCATGGTTCCAACCCGACCGATTGTTGTTCCCTCCATTAAAAGTACATCTATATTGCTAGGGGGATTTGCCAACAATTTATCAAACAAACTACTCTTGCGACCGTGTGCTCTGAAATCACCTGAGTAAAATACACTTTTTCCATCTGCTTCAATAAGCAATGCATAGGCATCGAAAGCACTGTGATCAACCAGATATGGTGTTATACTGAACGGGCCAATCTTTACCTGCTGTTCATTTTCCAGAAAATTAGGATTTTCGAAGGCAAAACCATTTCGAATGAAAGGAATTGCAGCCTTCATCATATTATGGGCACTCTGGCCTATCCAGACAGGTATATCTTGGCGGATTTTATGTCCCAAACCATAATGGTCCATGTGCATATGCGTGATTAAAACACCAAGAAGGCCATCATCATGTTCTTTGAATCCTGAAACCTTTGGCACTAGATTTTCCAGTGATTGCTCATCATCTGGAGCATCAAGGGGCATTCCAATATCCAGTACTATACGCTTTCCTTGTGATTCAACCTCAATACAAGAGCCTCCTATTTCCTGGGTTCCCCGATGGATACAAATTTTCATTTTCTACACACTTTCATCAGATAATCATGCTTCTCGACAAAATAATTAATCACTTATAGAATCCAAACAACGTGGATATTTTTTATGCCAACTGTCCCTTGAGAATTTTGTTGTTACAATTCCCTTGCATGGATATATGTTTGATGTTTACAGGGTTTAGAACAAGGTAATTGGTTCGCTTGAAACATCAACTTTGCAAGCAATAATATATTTGATAGATTTGTATCAAAGGTTATTCTTTCCGAATGTGAAAAGATTTGAGAGCTGTTTTGGTTGGCTATATACAAGCAATATCAATTTATCCATGAAGGATATACCTGGAAAAAAGGAGTAATTCAGAAAATTGGACAATAACCAATTAGTAGCGATAGAATTTCAGGAAGTTGTAAAGAAATTCGGCAGTTTCACAGCAATCCATAATGCCAACCTGAAAATTCACGATAATGAATTTTTTACCCTGCTGGGACCATCAGGGTGTGGCAAAACAACCTTGCTCAGGATGGTTGCCGGTTTCGAGAATGTTACCGAGGGTAATATTTTTCTTTTCGGCAAGGAGTTTATGCACCTTCCCCCAAACAAGAGGTCTGTGAATACGGTTTTTCAACAATATGCCCTGTTTCCACACATGACGGTATTCGAAAATGTCGCTTTTGGTTTGAAGATGAGAGGGTGGGCCAAGGATGATATTGAGCCAACCGTCTGGAAGATGCTGGATTTAGTGAGGTTGCGACCATTTGCCGAAAGAAAACCCAACCAATTATCTGGCGGCCAACAGCAACGTGCCGCCCTGGTAAGGGCCATTGCACCTCAACCCAAGGTACTGTTGCTTGACGAACCATTATCAGCCCTTGATTTAAAACTTCGACAAGCCATGCGGTTAGAATTGAAGCAACTCCAGCAGGAAACTGGAATTACTTTTGTGTTTGTAACTCATGATCAGGAAGAGGCACTGGCCATGTCTGACAGAATTGCCGTCATGTCCGAAGGAGTAATTCAGCAAATAGGAAAAGCTCAGGAAATCTATGAAAGCCCCAAAAACGAGATTGTAGCAAATTTCATAGGTGAAACGAATATTCTGCAAGCAACCCTGCTGGAATTGAATGATGACGAAGCAAAATATCAGATTGCTGAAGATTTCATCATATCAGGTTGTGGTGAGTCTGGGTTGGTCAAAAACCAGGAGGTCAAGATTCTTCTCAGACCTGAAAAAATCAGAATTGGCAGCTCGGACAACCAGGTTGATTCAATTAGGGGAACAATTCAGCAATCAATGTATTTGGGCACTGATACGGAATATCAGGTTCGTGTTCCAGGTGAGAAGACCCTTAAGGTTCGTGATCAAAACGGATTTGAAAGAAGGGAATTATTACCAGCCGGAAGTGAGGTGAGCCTCACCTTCAGCAAGGATTCGATCAGGATATTGCGATCCTAGGATACCCATGGAACAGGTTTTTCATCAAAAAAGAGCCTTCGACCCACTAAGAATATGGCTATTGCTTCCCTCATGGGTTGTTATTGGTGTTTTCTTGCTCATACCTGTGGGCTTGATGCTGTTGATCTCCTTCATGACAAAGGAATTTCGTGGCGGTGTAATATGGGAATTTTCACTGGCAGCCTATGATCAGTTCTTGTTTGACAGAGGTCTTTTCGGTGATGATCCACCCACAATCCAATGGACTTACATTGTCATTTTTGTGCGATCAATCGTCCAGGCCACCATCGCAACGATTTTCTGTCTGATAATTGGTTTCCCGACGGCATATTTCATTGCTACCAGGGATCCAAAAAACAGGACCTTCTGGATATTCATGGTTACTGTTCCCTATTGGGTCAATCTGCTCATCAGAACGGTATCCCTGAAATTCCTGATCAGGGATAATGGGCCCATCAACGAATTCTTGCTTTCATTTGGATTGTTATCCGAGCCTCTGGGATTGATCAATACCAATATTGCCGTCCAACTAGGTTTGTTTTACTCTTATCTCCCCTTCATGGTATTGCCGATCTATGCTTCAGTGGAAAGATTCAACTTTACCTACTCGGAAGCTGCTGCTGATCTCTATGCAGATAAATGGAGTACCCTACGAAGGATTGTTCTCCCGAATGTGGCCCCTGGCATCGCTGCAGGCTGTATTTTGGTATTCATTCCAAGTCTGGGAGCATTTATTGCTCCAGATCTTTTGGGAGGTGCCAAGAATTTCATGATTGGTTCCCTGATCGAAGAACAATTCAAGGGGAACGCCGGTAACTGGCCCTTTGGGGCAGCCGCTTCAATGATACTGCTGACGATGGTTTTAATTGCCTTGTTGCTTTACACCAGGCAACAAGCCAAGGGCGAAGTGAGATAAGATGCAGGTCGCAAGCTCAGTACGGAGCATACCGGGATTTTCCCTGTTGGCAATACTATGCCTGGTAATCCTTTATGCCCCACTACTGGTCGTCATGGTTTACAGCTTCAACGACTCGTTGTCCATAACAATATGGGGTGGCTTTAGTCTGAGATGGTATGAACAAATCTTTTTCGGCTTGGAGGCGGAAAAGTTTCAGAAGGCTGCCTGGAACTCGATAACAATAGCCTTTATGGCTGCTGTCGTTGCAACTACAATAGCCTTTTCGGCAGCCATCGGGGTTGTAAGAACATCCCCCTTCAAGGGTAAAAACCTTAATATTTCCCTGCTGAGCCTACCCATCATGGTACCTGAAATCGTAACTGCAGTTGCGACCTTGATTTTCTTCAGCATGATCAGCTTTAAACTCGGTTATACCTCAATTCTGGTTGCTCATATTGTCTTCTGCATTCCTTTCGCCTACCTGCCGATTTCGGCTAGGATGCAAAGTATTGAAAAGGTTTATGAAGAGGCGGCCATGGACCTCTATGCCAACCGCAAGCAGATATTCCGTAGCATATTACTGCCCTTGATGATACCGGGAATAATTTCAGGATTTCTTTTGGCCTTTATCATTTCGCTGGATGATTTCATTATCACCAGTTTTGTAAAGGGAGCTGGTGTTGAAACATTGCCTACGGCAATTTTCGGTTCCATCAAGCAGGGAATAAAGCCCGACATAATGGCCTTGTCTACCTTGCTGCTTTTGGTATCAACCATTTTAGTAACGATATCCTATTTTCTTAGTAGGGCAGATTTGAAGAACAAGCTAAACTAAGTCGGTAACGAAGTACTCCTAAATTTGTTTTGGTAGCAAATCGGGGATTAGCAAGGCGATTAAAATACCCCATTTCATATGGATTAACCCTCTCATGAAGGCTTTTCCGATTCAGTTTTATTTTGTATTGGTTATTTGGGCAGGAATTCTCTAATTTCTGTTTTGAACTGATAAAACAGTAAATTGTATTCAACTTTAAAATAGTGGAAGGAAAAATGTTAAAGAAGATTTTAGTAGTTTCGGCTATTGTTTTAACCCTTGGGGCATCCTCCAGTTTTGCTCAGGGAAAACTATCGATTTATCACTGGTTCGAGTATATCCCCCAGGAATTGCTGAACAAGTTTTCGGATGAGACAGGAATTGAGGTAACCATGGATACCTACGATTCCAACGAAACCCTTTTGGCAAACCTCAAGGCAGGGAAACTCGGCTCATTCGATGTCGCAGTTCCCGGCGATTACATGGTTTCGATCATGAATTCGGAAGGATTGCTTGATGAAATCCAGCCAGGTGAATTGAGTAATATGGGAAATATTCAACCACAATGGATGGATGTTTCCTTTGACCCTGGACGAAAATACTCCATTCCCTATCAATGGGGATCAACGAGCTTCTCCGTTAGCAGGGATGTCTTTGGGGGAGATATTAGAACGATGGGCATCATTTTTGATCCACCTGACGAATTGAAAGGTAAGATCAATGTTCTGGATTCCCAGGGTGAGGTTATTGCTATGGCTTCACTGTATCTGGGTATTCCCCAATGTACGAGTGACAGGGATCAATTGCAGGCTCTTGATGAATTGCTGCAGAGCGCCAAGGAGAATTGGGCGTCCTTCAATTCTGATGGTGCCAAGGATGTCCTAGTTTCAGGCGATGCTGCCGTCGGGATGATCTGGAATGGTTTCGGAGCCAAAGCTAGGGCCGAGGGAGCCAATATCGAATATTCCTATCCGCGTGAGGGATTGGTTGTCTGGATGGATAATGTTGTTCTTCTGAAGGATGCTCCAAACAGGGAAAATGCCTTGAAGTTCATGGATTTCCTTCTGGAGCCGGAAAACATTGCTGCGGTTACCAATTATGCCAGATACAGTGCGGGTGTTGAAGGGGTAGATGAGTTTCTGGATGCTGATTTGAAATCACAACCTGAATCTGTTCCTCCTGCCGATGCTCCTGCCGGATCATTTGTTGAGCCCTGTGATGAAGAAGTTCAGGTGGTTTACAACCAGATCTGGACCAGGGTCAAGCAGTAAACTAACTTTTTGCCAGGTCATATTATGGCCTGGCATTCTCAGGACAAAAAATGAGCAGAGACCCTTATTATGATATTTTGTTCGAACCAATCCAGATTGGACCGGTAACGGCAAAAAACAGGTTTTTTCAGGTACCGCATTGTACTGGCCTGGGTTATCGGGACCCCTCGGCCAATGCGTGGCTAAGGGGTATCAAGGCCCAAGGTGGATGGGGAACGGTTTGTACGGAGCAGGTTGAAATCCACCACACCTCTGACATCACACCATTCATTGAATTACGCATCTGGGATGATCGTGATGTACCAATGTTGGCTCAAATGGCTGAAAAAATTCACGAGCATGATGCCCTTGCAGGAATAGAACTTGCCTATAATGGACTGAATGGACCAAATCTCTATGGCAGGGAGGTACCCATGGCACCAACCGGCATGCCGGTAGAATCCTTTACCTATGATCCGGTTTCTGCCAGGACCATGGATAAGCAGGACATCAGAAATCTGAGAAAATGGCATCGAGATGCTGCCATTCGTGGCAAGAATGCCGGGTACGATCTGGTATATGTGTATGCAGGTCATGGTTTGGGATTTTTTCACCACTTCATAAGCAAACGGTACAACCGAAGGAGTGATGAATATGGTGGCAATCTGGAGAACAGGGTCAGGATTCTGAAAGAGATTATCACCGATACCAAGGAAGCTGTTGGTGATAAATGTGCTGTACCTTGCAGGATAACAATCAATGAACTCATGGGAAAGGCTGGGCTGGAGACTGAAGAGGCCAAGGATATTGTTTCCTCTTTGGCCGAATTGCCTGACCTTTGGGATTTTTGTCTTGCCGGATGGGAAAATGACAGCCAGACCTCCCGTTTTAGTCAGGAAGGATTTCAGGATGAGTACCGCAAGGGATTCAAGGAACTGACAACCAAACCTGTTGTTGGAGTTGGAAGGTATACTTCACCTGACAAGATGGTTTCATTGATCAAATCCGGAGAAATTGATTTGATCGGATGTGCCAGACCTTCCATAGCCGATCCCTTTTTGCCAAGGAAAGTAGAGGAAGGCCGGATTGAGGATATTCGGGAATGCATCGGTTGCAATATTTGTGTGTCGGGAGATTTTACCATGTCCCCGATCAGATGTACCCAAAATCCCAGTATGGGAGAGGAATGGCGAAAAGGTTGGCATCCAGAATATATAAAGAAGAAAGTATCCGGTAAACCCGTACTGATAGTTGGTGGTGGACCAGCCGGACTTGAAGCTGCTCAGATGCTTGGCAAAAGGGGATATGATGTAACTCTTGCCGAAAAGGAGCTCAATCTCGGAGGCAGGGTTTTCAAGGAATCAAAACTTCCAGGATTGGCAGCCTGGGGCAGGGTAGTTGATTACAGGTTGAGCCAATTCAACAAGTTGCCCAATGTTGAAACCTATCTGGATTCCGACCTTACACCAGATCATCTGCTTGAATTCGGTATTCCCTTGATTGGAATTTGCACTGGTTCTACCTGGCACAATAATGGTCTTGGATTCAACCTGAAGGAACCTTTAGATATTGATCCAGGTGCTTCTGTCTATACTCCAGATGATATAATGGCCGGAAACCTGCCGAATGGCAATCATGTTCTGATCTGGGATGATGATCATTACTATATGGGTAATGTTCTCGCTGAACTATTGATTCAAAGGGGATATGAAGTCAGTTATACGACACCGGCCCCGGAAGTTGCAACCTGGACCCAAAATACCATGGAACAGCATCGCATCCAGAAACAAATAATGGAATTGGGTGTAGCAGTTCATTCCAATCTCATTCTGGCAAGTATTGCCAAAGGAACAGCCAAATTCAATTGTTCCTATACTGGCAGGGAACAAAATTTCGAGATGGATTCCATCCTGCTGGTAACGTCCAGATATCCCAATGATCCATTGTTCAGGGAAATTATGGAAAGAGAAGGTGAGTGGAAAGACCGTGGATTGGAAATGGTAAAATCCTTCGGGGATTGTGAAGCCCCTGCTACAATAGCCCATGCCGTCTATGCTGGTCGCAGGTTTGCCGAGGAATTGGAAGCGAAACCTCCTCAAGGGGAAATTGTACCATTCAGGAGAGAAATTGCCGAGCTTTGGTAAGCACCCGATAAATTAACATAAAGGATCCTGTAAAGAAAGTGTAGTTTAGGTAAGAATGCCAATCAATATAATGACCCGAATGACACTATCGTTACATTGGAAGAGTGTCGTTTATTGCTAGTTTATACTTTCTAGATAAACATGCGAGGGTTACCGGGTGCTTGAACGGGGATGTCCGCCACAATCGATGGTTCACTGTCGGGGGCAACCGATGAAACACTTCTAGCATGTTCTAGTTTTGCTTTCTACCTGTTACGAAAAATACCTGATATTTTATGCAAGACTTTTTCCTTGCGAAGTGCTAATTTCGTGATATTGTTCGTGTATGGCAAGTGGATAACAAGTAAACAGGTTAACTGCTTCAGGGAACCTTCAAGTCCAGTAGTAAAATGTTACCTGTTTATTGCTTCTTCCTTCCCTGTTTGCCTTTCGATGGTAACAAAAGTTGTGATTCGTGGTACCGGAGACCTCCTTGACAAGGCGACCGTATTTTCTGTAGATCTCCGCAATTATACCTAGGAACAAGGGAGTGCCTTCAAACCGGTTATTTTTGTGAACCGCAATTACAAGTTCTGGAGGAAGCAGTTGGGTGAACCAGTGGAGCCCAATGGATGTGTCGTAATGGTGTATTTTGCCGAGGTGTCGCGATGAATATCGCTAAATTGAACAATAATAATTTATTTGCAATTTTATTTATGATTTATATATAATTATTTAAATATTATATTAATTTATGCATAAATTATTAAATTATTACATAATATTGAATATTTATTAATATTATTTAATGTGATTACATGGAACACTTCGCAGTAATTCAGAGCCTTGTTCGTGTCGGCTTGACTGGTGATCGTGACGCTTTTGAACAGCAGGTCATTCGTCTCCGAGGGCGTTTGGAAAAAGCCAAAGACACAAATAGGGTTAAAACAATTGATCGTTTGTTAAACTCCGTATCAACAACCAAGGAATTGAAACCAAGCCGTGTGGAACTTTCGAGGACTATGATTCGCGGTGAACGTCTGACTGCTGAAACTCATCCGCCTGTTGATCGCGAAACGGGGGCTCGACTTTGCACCATAGATTTTGATGACGGATCATTTAAGGCACCAATTCTTGGCACTAACGTGGAACTTGCTATCAAAGGGCTGATTGAGGAGTGGCAAAATGTCGCTACACTTAAAAAGGTTGGCATTGAACCGACACGAACACTTCTGATTTATGGACCGCCAGGGTCAGGAAAGACCATAACTGCCCACTATGTAGCATCAAGTCTTTCCTTGCCACTTGTTACCGCCCGTATCGATGGTCTTATTTCATCTTTCCTCGGCAAGACTGCCCGAAATATCGCCCATCTTTTCGATTTTGCCAACCGCTACGCGTGCGTTCTCTTGCTTGATGAGTTTGATGCGATCGCCAAGCTTCGCGATGACCCACATGAAGTCGGTGAGATCAAAAGGGTTGTTAACACCCTGCTTCAGAATCTTGACCATCGCCACGAATGTGGTATAACAATCGCGATTACAAACCATGATGGATTGCTTGATCCCGCCGTCTGGCGACGCTTTGAGACTCAAATTAATATCGACAAACCTGATAGAAATGCTCTCAATGGCCTCATTGCGCGATTTCTTCACCCCATTAAAACTACACCTGAGATCGTCCAAATATTCGCTCATTGTTTGGAGGGCTATTCCGGGGCAGATGTGGAACGCATCTGTATGTCCGTGAAGCGGAGGGTAGCGCTCTCTGGAGCAAAAAAGACCGCCCCAGATCTGTTTCAGGCTCTGACAGTAGTAGCAACCCGATTACCGACCGGTTGTGAAGATACACCAATTAGCCATCTTGCTTCGGATCCAAAGATATTCATCCAGCACATTGTCAACGATCCATCTCTTGACATGACACAAGAGGCAATTGCCCGTGCCACGGGATACTCGCAACCACAAATTAGTTCAATCAAAAGAAAAACAGAATTTCAGGATAGGAGCAAACGTTGATGTCCAACAATCCTGTACAGATTGTATTGAATGATAAAGATTTCCTCCGTGCTCCCGAGCCAGGACAAGGGGGGCCTAATAAGGATTTCTTTGATTCCGACAACGCTTTCCAGAAGCATCGGGCAGGGTTGGTTACGTCAGTTGACCGGGCAGAAACCGCAATCAAAGAAAGTGGATATAATTCCGCTTATCTGAAGGTACAAATGCGCGACGAGTCACTTGCCAAATCATACCGTCCCACAAAAGTGGTGTTTAATAAGAGTCAGTTCCCATGCGTTGGTGCGGATAATGTAGGTATGCTTTATTTCCATGCATCATATATACATCTCTCTTCACTTCGCAGGAACATCCGCCAAGCCGAAGACACCGTAGAAGAACGTATATCGAGAAATACTGGTGAACCCTACAAGGCTACAAGTCGAGCACGTTCGGAAGTCGGGGCAATTAAGTCGATTGAGATCACATTGCCCTTTGATAAGCGAGCTTTTTCAGCGATGGATGCGGTTCATTTGTTCAAGGACCCGAAGACAGTATCCGGATACCTAGTCGAACTTTTTGAGACACCCACCACAAATGGGTTTAACGATGATGAGTTGCGTGTGAGTCTGAAAACCATGTTGATGGGATTAGGACGTGGGGCAAGAACATTACCGCTGCAACAGTTGGGCAGGGCTTCGATGTTGGAATTGCAGCTGACTCGCAGTGAACAGGACGCGATAGCTTTTCTTGACAGCGATTTTTTACCACAAGAAATTGAGACCGGATGGTATGATCCAAAAGTAGATCTCAATCCGGAACGACATGAGCGAGCTCTTGACACCCTTGCTCGTCATCCGCTTGTACGTTGCATTCATCTACCGATACAACTGGACTTGGCCAATCAGGAAGAGGAAGCCAATCAAATTGTATCGCAAACATTGAATGAAAAAGTTAAAATTCCCAATCCGGTTCTAGAAGATCATTATCCTGTTGTTGGGGTCGTTGATTCTGGGGTAGGTTCAATCCTTGATTCTTGGATCATTGACCGTTTCGATTATCTGTCGCAATCTGATTACGACACGAAACATGGAACACAAGTAGCCGGCTTACTGACTTTCGGACAGAGGATCAACGATCCTGATATCATACAAGAGCCTGATGGGTGTATGATTTACGATATTCCTCTGTACCCTAAGGATGATCTTCTGTTGAGGTACAAATACCCAAATGGATTTAGGGATTTTCTGCAAGAAATGGAAAACGCAATTGAGGAAGCGTGTTCTCGAGGAGTTCGGATATTCAATCTTTCAATTAATGTTCCTTCAGAGGTAGAGGATTACAGCCCGTATGCCGAATACTTGGATACAATTGCCGACAGACATAAAGTACTTATTGTAAATTCCGCCGGGAATCTTCCAAGAATACAAGCAAGGTTAGCTTGGCAATCACGTCCAAGGGATGTAATGAATTATCTGGCCACGCGAACTCAACCAGATAAGATTCTGCAACCATCCGAGAGCGTGCGGTCAGTTGCCGTTGGAGCACTCAATCCGCCCAGAACAAATGAAATCACTGGTGCGCCGACCCGCTATACAACACGTGGGCCAGGTCTTAGGGCTGGTGTAAAGCCGGATGTCGCAACATACGGTGGTACTATGAATGAATCCAGCGGTTTGTTTTCTATCGAGTTGGCTGGTCACAAGGTACCTGTGTCTGGAACGAGTTTTGCAGCGCCTCAGGTTGCACGAATTCTCGCCAATCTTGACGCAGTAACTAAAAATAATTTGACACTGGAGACTTTGCGAGCAATGCTTTTCCACCACACCTCAATGCCTGCCCCGTTGCAGGGTCGTCAAATTGCTTTTCGTAAGATAGCACGGCAGTTTGCAGGGTTTGGTCAGCCCTTTGCTAGTAACCAGATGCTCGAGACGGGTGACCATCAAATCACAATGGTATTTCAAAGCCGTTTGACCATTGGTCAAACGAGACCGTCAATATTACGATTTGACTTTTCTTGGCCCCAAAGCCTTGTTGATCATGACGGAAGGTGTTCAGGACGGGTGCGTATAACCTTGGTTAGTGCGCCGCCGTTGAACGGAGCTTATGGTGACGAGTTTGTTCGTGTTAATCTTGATGCCAAACTCAGTCAGATGCAACCAGAAATTACTCGTAAAGACGGCAATCCCAGTTACATCAATCAAATCAACCCCATTCAAAGTTGGGGATCTCACGAGAGAGCCTTGATTGAGCATGGGTTGAAATGGTGGCCCGTCAAGCAATATGAATCGAACTTCAATTCCAAGGGTAATTCTTCAAACTGGCGTTTGCAAATCGAAAGCTTGGTGCGGGCAGAAGATACTTTTCCGGAAGAGGGTGTACCGTTTGCAGTCATCCTAAGTATTGAAGATCCGGATGGCATCCGACCAATTTTCAGTGAAATGCGCCAACTTCTTGCGGCAAGCGGAGCAATACTTAACGATATTCGTGCTGATGTTCGGTTGCCCGGCTGGGATTGATCATTTCATGAACTATTGACGGTTTCCGAGTCGCAAAGATACCAAATGCTAAAATCTGTGTGCACTGATCTCATGGTGTGATTTCCCACTTATTTTGTGTACACACCTAAGGATCAGGGTTGTTGCAAGAAGAATACCTGTAAAGAAATTAGTTGGTTTCAAAATGCTATTATCCTCAAATAAAATAATCAGGATGGCGTGTTAATGGAAATTCACTCATTTAGAAAAGAGTACACAGTCTAAAATCCCTGAAAAAGTATTTTATACCATAAAATCAAAATAAAGACTAACTCTGTACTGATCAATACATTAGGGCAATATCGGAAATCCTATAGGTGATTACTTTGTTGATTTGGTATTATAACCTATTCATCACCTGGTACACCGAAACTTGGTGCACCTTCAGGATCTTTTGCCCGTACCAAATAATCCAACATTTGTGGTTCATAGGCCGTCCAAAGTTCCCTTAGTTCCTTGACTGGATCAACATCATTCCAATCAACCCTTAAATCCACAAGTGGCCAAGGCTCCTTATCCACAACCAGCAGTGAGGCCGAATGGGTGGGTCCCATTTCACCTCCACCTTCATACAACCCGCTTTCAAGCGACATCAATAATCTTTCCGGTAGAGTGGCTGATGAATTATCCTCGAAGGTTTCATTCATCACTCCGGGGAGTTTGGTTGACTTCAATAAATTACCTGCTGCGATGCAGTTTAATCCATGTTCAAAACTATTGGTACCCAAGGTAAATTTGCCACAGAAATGGGCTGTGTTCCCTTTCGTATCAATCGCGATTACCTGTCGATATTCTTTGAATTCCATATCCTCCATGACGGAATTCAACCCTTCGGGAGCATAAGCTCCTGCTTCAATCCTGTCCAGAACCATATTTCCTATCGAAGGAAGGGTTATGTTTTGGGAAGAAACTGCTCCGACTCCAGCTCTTGCCCATGGACACCTGCTGCCAACGGCAATTGACGAGGTAGTGATTGCTATGCCTAACTGGTTCGTTTTTGAACAATAACCTGCTATCGAGAATGTCATTTTATTCCTCCGGTATTACAGCGGTTACTTCAATTTCGACCAGCCATTCGGGACGGGCCAAACTGGAAACCACGAGTCCGGTTGAACAGGGAAATACTCCCTTCAACCAAGTCCCCATTTCCTGGTATACTTCTTCCCTATACCTGATATCGGTGAGATAGACCACGATCCGGCAGACATGACCAAGATCACTGCCTGCTTCTTCCAGCAGCATTTTAATATTTTCCATGGTCTTGCGAGTTTGAAGGGTCGGGTCAGAAGGGTGTAATGATTCCCGTGTTTCCAGATCCTGTGACACCTGTCCACGCAAAAAGACAATTGTCCCTTTGGCCACGACACCCTGGCTGAGGTCATTGTTCAAATTTTGTTCAGGATAGGTTTCCTTAGTATTGAATGTTCTGATTCGATGGTGTACCACACTTTCTCCTTCCATATAATCTGGATCATTACCCAAGTTTATAGACGCAGGGGACCCATAAGCCCTGTTTGAATAGATCAGGGGAAGTTCGTCTTTCTGGAACCCAGTATTTTGTACCCCACCAATGAAAATATGGTGTGATCCAACTCGTGTATTTTCAAGCACATGGCATTCGAAAGATACCAATGAGTTTAAGACCAGGGGAACACCCGTTTTACCAATTATCCAATCTGTACAAGTGAACTTGTCATTTCCTTTGGCCTGTATACGTCCGGCAAAGGTATCTGCTATAAAGGATTGCTTCTGGGACAATATACTGACCCCGAAAACCTTGTTTTCCAAAATGGCCTTGCAGGCAGGACTTAGATGATGAACACAAACCAGTAGGGTTGGCTTGTCACCATCAGCAGAGACCGGTGTCATTGCCGAGACGGTAACACCTGCCTTACCAGCACTGCCATCAGTGGTGACAATGTTGACGGCGGATGCCGTATAGCGCATCCCCTCAAGAAACTTTTCTCGATCCCTGTTGTCTGTTGATACCAATGAAATACCTTGTTCAATTCAATTTAGGCAAATAACGATTTCACTCAACTTCATCACTCAGGTCAGGTTCACAATCCAGCCATTTGCGCAATTTGGAATCCTGAACAACCTGATCGGAAAGTTCGGCGGCATTCTTGACCAAATCGAGTGGACCCTCCCATCCAAAATTTCTGTAAACTGCACCCAGATGGGCAAACGGGGGTGATTGGGCGAACAGTTGAAAGGTCAGGCGATGTCCTGCGTAATCGGAGTTGAGGAGATCCCTGGCAAACGCCAGCAGCTTTCTGCGGTCCTCGGCACACCAGCTTTCGTTAATGGTATAGAATTTGTCCATCCATGGTCCGGACTCTTCATCTTGGAAACAGGCATGATCGGGAGTGATGCAAATCTGGCCACCGCAAAGTTCCCTTGCGATATGCATTATCTGGTGATAATTTGAACAGGCATGAACCCGTCCCGTGTAAAGCAGGGACTGGTTGGGCATAAGCAATCCACCTGGGCTTGGTTCGGCCAGGGCAATGGCAGCTGTCAGGTGGGCGTTTATTCCTTCACGGTAAACAGCCATATGGGCCAGTTTTTCCTGTACAGCAGGCTGCTTGTCCAATCCTGTCTGTCGAGCGTTGAAGAGGGCTGCACCGATCATGAGATCGGTAAAGGCAAGGTTTCTCTGGACAAAGGCAAAGGCGGAATACCTGTGCAGGGTTGCCCGGATAAACATGGCCGCCTTGGTATGCCTGTAAAACAGGACATTTTCCCAAGGTACAAGAACATTGTCAAAAATTACCAGGCTGTCTACCTCATCAAACTTGTTGCCAAGCGGATAATCTTCGGCAGGGGATTCACCCGCAAAGCCTGTTCGGCAAATCATTTTAATCCCCGGTGAGGATAAATTGCAGATAAATCCAACCGCATAATCCGAATAGGCTTCATTCCCCCAATTGGCAATGGTCGGTTTGGTAAAGGCCTGATTGGCATATGCCGCGGCCGTTTCAAACTTGGCTCCCCGGACTATCAGCCCAGCATCGGTTTCCTTGACCACATGGAGCAACATGTCCGGGTCCTGGTCCTTAGGATGCTTGGAGCGGTCACCCTTGGGATCGGTATTGGCCGAAACATGAAAGGGATCGTTGCAGGTGACGAGGTCAATATGCCGCTTGATGTTTTCCGAAAATTGCGGATCAACCTGGTTAAGTATATCCTGACCATCGAAGAGAGACCACATTTCTCCCACAGTTTCATCCCCAACCCGGGTAACGACACCTCCTATTTCGGCAAAAACGGTGTTGGTGATTTTTCTTTTCTGCCACCAGTCATTCTGGGTCTTCGGTGGTTTCAGGGAGGTTGCATATTTCTCGCCATTTTCCTCGTAGGTGAGCAGGGACTCGAAGGGGGATTCACTTTGCATGTCGTAAATTCTGGCCCGAATATCCACGATAGGCTTGAACATCGGATGCGTTGGCACATCCTTTACCTTTTCCCCGTTAATATGTACTTCTCTTCCATCCCGTATGGATTCGATATAATCTTCTCCGGTTCTAATCATGCTTTCCTTCCCAATTTTGAAAGTATCTGAAACTTGTCACAAAACAGAATTATATTCTCTATCAGAATACATATGTTTTTATAACCCTAATTTGTTCATGGCATTTTTGTTAGAGAAAAATAATTGATTTGTGGATAACACCCGATTTTTTTGATGCTTTAATTTATGATTTCACCTTTGCAGAAATTCTCCCCGCTCACCATCGGGATTGTTTCGATAATTCTGGCCATCTTTTTCCTTTCGTCCATGGATGCCACAGTAAAGTATCTTTCAAGCGACTATGAAATACTCAATCTGGTCTGGATTCGATACCTCGGCCAATGTCTCCTGGTAATCATAATCATCCTCCCCAGCTTGAAATCTACCCTGGCAACAAATCAATTGGGCCTACAATTACTAAGGTCCCTGTTCTTGTTTCTGGGGACGATATGTTTCTTTATGGGCTTTTCATCAATCGAATTGGGTGCGGCAACGGCAATTCTTCAGATCAATCCCCTATTTGTCGTACTTGCGGCCTATTATTTTCTGGGTGAGAGTCTGGGTTGGCGAAAAATACTTGGCGTTTTTGTCGGATTGTTGGGTGCTCTCATCATCATACGCCCCGGAACAGAGGTGTTCACGCCATATGCCCTTTATCCGATTGGAGGAGCCTTGGGGTTTGCAGGCTATTTTATTGCCACAAAGTACCTTAGCAAATCAGAAACCATTTGGAGCAGTTTGTTTTATACGACAATCATAGGGGCTGTCGTATCATCGTTGATTGTGCCTTTCTACTGGACCACGCCTAGTTTGGGTGATTTGAAATTCATAGGCATGATTGCCATTCTTGGTACCATTGGGCAATTGTTGATAATTTATTCCCTTTTCAAAGTACATGCCTCGGTTCTTTCTCCCTTTACCTATGCTTCAATAATCTTTGCCACGATATTCGGAATGTTGTTTTTTGATGAGTTTCCAGACATTTGGACTTATATTGGGGCATTGATCATTATCTTCGCAGGTTTGTATATCTGGTGGTACGAGTTCAAGAAGCAGCACGGCTAACCCATTGTTCAAGGTGACATATAAATGTCTGTATTTTATGATTATCTGGTTTATTTGTTTCTGAGGTCCATGCTCCTTGGTATGAGGTTGATCCCTTACGAGAAAAGGGTGGTTATCAGTGGCAAGACAATGGAAAAGGTGATCGCACCCATGACGGACATGAATCAACGAGTTCACAACAATCTCAAATTGATTTTTCCCGATATGAATAGTGATGCAAGGGAAAATATTACTAGGGGAGTCATCAACAATTTCGGCAGGCTGTTTTGTGAAAACTATAGTGGCAAGGAGTTCACGAATAGAGCTAATATGTATTCGATCCGGGGAGCTGGATTTGATGAGTTGAAGCAGGCACAAAAGGAAAAGCAGCCGGTATTCCTGGTCAGTGGTCATTTTGGCAATTTCGAAGCAGTCAGGGCCTACCTTACCATGAAGGGGTATGTTGTTTCGGGGGTCTACCAGCCCATGCGCAATACCTTTTTCAACGAGCATTATGTCAAGAACATAAAAAAGAAAGGTGCTCCGCTCTTTTCAACGAAAAAGAAGGGAACACTCAAGATGATTAGACATCTCAAGAAGGGGGGCATAGTATCTCTTCTGAATGACCAATATGCCAGCCAGGGTGAGGAAGTGGAATTTCTGGGAGTACCTACGAAAACCAGAATCGGGGTAGGGCAATTGGCAATCAAGTACAATGCCTTGGTGATGCCCTGCTATGGTATCAGAAAGGAGGATGGGCTTAATTTTGAAATCGTCTTGGAATCATCCATACCGTTGACGGACCCGAAAACGGTAACCCAGGAATTGAATCACAGTCTGGAATCAATGGTACTGAATTATCCTGAACAGTGGTATTGGATCCACCGCCGTTGGAAAAACCTCTCAGGTGGGTGAAATTTCCAGGGCAATGGAGGTTGCTTCACCACCACCTATGCAAATTGCCGCAATTCCCCTCTTGGCATTTCTGCTGTGCATTCCATGAACAAGTGAAGTTACAATGCGAGCACCGGAACATCCAATTGGATGTCCAAGCGAACAGGCGCCACCATTCACATTGATCTTTTCATGGGGTATTCCCAATACCTTCATGAAGACAAGGGCCACGACTGCAAAGGCTTCATTGACCTCCCAAAGATCAACATCCTCCTTCTTCCAGGAGAGTTTGTCCAAGAGTTTCTGCGCGGTATAAATTGGAGAAGTGGGAAAATTCCCTGGTTCCTGTGCGAAGGTGTCGTGTCCGACAATTCTGGCTAAAACAGGGCTTTCCGATTTTCTGATTACGGATTCTTTACCCAAAACGACCGAGGCTGCACCATCAGATATTTTTGAAGAGTTGGCAGGAGTGACCGAGCCCATTGTCTTGAACGTGGGTTTGAGTTTCCCCATTTTTTCCAAATTCGGTTCGAATGGTTCCTCATCCGACTCAATGGCTTCATCGTTTGAAGATAATACAGGAACAATTTCCTTTCGTGCCTGACCTGATAATTGGGCATTCAATGACCGACAATAGGATTCATGGGCATACCTATCCTGATCTTCCCTGGTAAATTCGTACTGGGTTGCACAATCATCGGCAAATACCCCCATATGGGCATGATCACCGTAGGCATCCGTCAAACCGTCAGTTAACATGTGGTCCAACATTCTGGTGTGTCCCAACCGCTTGCCGTTACGGACGTCGGGACTATAGAATGGGGCCTTCGACATGCTTTCCATACCTCCTGCAACAATGATATCAGCCTGATCCAGATTCAGTTGGTCGACTCCAGTCATGATGGCCTTCATCCCGGAACCGCACATCTTGTTGATCGTTGTGGCTGGTGTTTGCTTGGGTATACCTCCGATCATTCCAGCCTGGCGGGCTGGTGCTTGCCCCAACCCTGCTGGAAGAACACATCCCATGTATACTTCATCCACCCGATGAGGATCAATCCCTGCATGTTTGAGGGAGCCTTCAATGGAAAGTCCTCCAAGTTGAGGGGCCGTGAGATGACTGAGAGCACCCTGAAATTTGCCGATCGGTGTTCTTTTGGTACCAGCTATTACAATATTTTCCATTGTTGCCTGCCACTGACGGAATCAAATTTCCGGGAATAATGTTGAAAGGTAATCGCTTGCTACCAACGAATTATTTTGTCGGTCCCAAAACCATGAATATCTGGCGGCCTTCATACTTGGGAGTAGCTACCAGCTTACCCATTTCACCGACATCTTCTTTGACTCTATCCAGCAAATCCTTGCCGAGTGACTGGTGAGCCATTTCACGACCCCTGAACCGCAATGTTACCTTGACCTGGTCGCCGTTCTCCAGGAACCTGAGGACATTTCGTAGTTTAACATTGTAGTCATGGATCCCGGTGTTTGGCCGGAATTTCACTTCCTTTACCTCGATGATTTTCTGTTTCTTTCGGGCAAGGGATTCTTTCTTTTGCTGGGTATATTTGTATTTGCCATAATCCATGATCTTGCACACGGGAGGATCGGCATTGGGAGAAATTTCCACCAAATCTAGACCGACACGGTTAGCCATGTCAAGACCTTCATTTGGAGATAATATTCCTATGTTTTCGCCGTTTGCCCCAATCAGGCGAATTTTTGGTGCATCGATTTCTTCATTTGCACGGGGCCCAACTTTCCTTTCAGAATTGGGTTGGAATGGTTTTCTTGCTATGGGTTTACTTCCTTATTTTATACCGATTTGGAAATTCAATTTTAACCATGTAGTTTCATTTTTCAACATTAAGGTCAATCAATATTCACACCATAGTGATTTTTTTCAAACAATTTGGTCAATTTTGAAAATCTGGAGGTTTGACCAGTTCGGTAAATTCCACAACAGCCTCATCAACTGTCATATTTCGTACCCGCTTTTCACCGAGGGTTCTTACCGATACCGTGTTTTCTTCCACTTCCCTGGCACCAACGGCGAAAATATGGGGAACCTTTGCCAGCGAGTGCTCCCGAACCTTGTAACCGATTTTCTCATTACGTGTATCGGTCTTGGCCCTGATCCCGGCTGCATTGAGTTTTCCAACCACTTCTTCGGCAAAATCATCGGCATCGGAAACAACACTAGCAACAGCAACTTGGGTCGGTGCAAACCCTAGCGGAGGTTTTCCGGCATAATTCTCAAGCAAAACGCCCAAGAA
>CAZHIL010000482.1:0-2820 GCA_964532985.1 uncultured Albidovulum sp.
CTTGGCCCCTTGGCAACAGCCGATCAGGTTGCTGAAATGCGCGGTGAGATGGGTTTGGATGATCCCTTCCTTTTACAATTATGGAACTACCTCACCGGTCTCTTGCAAGGTGATCTGGGAAAATCCCTGCTTTCAAGTCGTCCAGTCATGGATGATTTGGTTGCGGCCTTGCCTGCTACCTTTGAGTTGGTATTGGCAACAATTTTCCTGCAAATCTCCCTATCGATTCCTCTTGGTGTTTTGGCAGCTGTTTATCGAGACAGTTGGATTGACAATATTACCCGAATTATCTCCTTGATTGGTGTCGTAACACCTGGATTTGTCCTTGCGATCATACTGCAGTTACTGGCGAGTTACTATCTTACCTTCTTTCCAGTGACCGGGCGTCTTGACCCAGGTCTAGAATTCAGTGCGACCAAAACGGGTCTCTTGACCATAGATTCGCTTTTGGCCGGTCGGTGGGATGTATTCGGTAGTGCTTGTTTACATCTGTTTCTGCCTTCCATTGCACTGGCTGCTGCTGGAATCGGCCAAGTCATGCGTATTACCAGGTCGGCTATGATTGAAGTTGGTAGTCGGGATTTCATTGAAGCATCACGTTCCTACGGTATTCCGGAACAGGTGGTTACAATTCGGTACATGTTGAGGGTTGCTTCAATTGCACCCCTGACTATTCTTGGACTGGAATTTGCATCCCTGATCGGGAACGCATTCATTGTAGAATTCGTCTTCAGTTGGCCTGGCATAGCCAGTTATGGTGTAAGAACCATTTTGCAGAAGGATCTCAATGCGGTTATCGGTGTCGTTCTGGTTTCCGGTATCTTTTTTGTCGTTGCCAATCTGGTGATTGATGTTTTGCTTGGTTTCATTGATCCACGAAATCGCTTACGGGAAGGCTCAAGTAAATGAGTGATGGTCCCATGATCAAGGATGAATCCGTCAGAACACTCAGTAGTGGGCAGATGGCCTGGTACCGTTTCAAGTACAATCCTTCTGCTCTTGTTGGTGTGTTTATCATCATTTCGGTAATTATTGGTGCCATTTTTGCACCCTGGTTAGCTCCATCACCAGAATCGGCAGGTGCCCATGTTGATTTTCTTAATCGACACAGCCCGCCCAGTGGAGTGTATCTAATGGGAACAGATAATGTTGGCCGAGATATATTCAGCCGTGTTCTTTTTGGCTACAGGGTTTCACTTGGCTTGGTTGTGGGTGTACTTGGTATAGCCGTTCCCTTCGGTGTGCTTTTGGGTTTGACAGCCGCCTATGCAGGTGGCTGGACTGAATGGGTAATCATGCGATTTACCGATGTCATGCTGGCTATACCTCCACTTGCCATGGCACTGGCAGTCACTGCAGTACTGTCCCCCAATCTTGTAAATGCCATGATAGCAATAACATTGTTATGGTGGACTTGGCACACCCGGCTTATCTACCGCATTGCCAAAGGACAGATGGCGGAGGATTACGTTGAGGCGGCCAAGGTTTCAGGTGCAAGTCACGTGCATATACTCTTTCGAGAACTATTGCCGAATTGCATTTCAGCTATCGCTGTCAAAACCTCGCTAGATGCAGGTTTCGTTATACTCTTCGGAGCAGCTCTCTCATTTCTTGGTCTGGGCGTACAGCCTCCAACACCGGATTTGGGTACCATGGTATCGACAGGTTCCGAATACCTGCCGGAATATTGGTGGGAGGCATTAATGCCGGGATTTGCCATCCTGTACGTCATACTGGGATTCAATTTGTTGGGCGACGGGTTGCGCGATATGATGGATGTGGAGTTATGAGTAACCGCATCCTTGAAGTATCAGACCTTGATTTGAGTTTCACCACTTATGGTCAGCGAACCAAGGTATTGCATAATCTGAACTTTCACTTGGATGCCGGGGAAAGGGTTTCCTTGATCGGTCAATCAGGTTCAGGAAAAACTGTTACCATGCGAACCATAATTGGAACCTTGCCAATGCCGCCCGGCAAGGTTGAAAAGGGCTCGATACGATATGAAGGTCGAGAGCTTTTGACACTTTCCAGAAAACAGCGTAATCGGCTCAAGGGAACCGGTATTTCAATTGTCCTCCAGGACCCGCTTTTGTCATTTAATCCAGTCCTCACCATCCATCGGCAGATGGATGATATTGTACGCTATGCAGATATGCGGAATAATAAGTCTCAAAGCCGTTCAGCTCGTCGATCACATATCATCGACACACTGAAAAAAGTACAACTCTCTGATGTGGAACACATCCTTGGCTCTTATCCCATGCAACTTTCGGGAGGAATGCGCCAACGTGTTCTCATTGGCATGTCCCTTCTCAACAATCCACGGCTTTTGATCGCTGATGAACCTGGGACAGCCCTGGATGTTACAACCCAAGAAGAAATTCTCAATTTGCTGAACACCTTGGTCTCGGAAGAAGGTCTCACGCTTCTTCTTATCACGCACAATTTGGGTGTGGTTCGGGAAATGGCAGACCGTGTTTATGTCATGCAGAAGGGACGAATTGTCGAGCAGGGAACTAGAGATGAAATTTTTGCATCGCCCAAGCATCCCTACACGCTTGAACTTATGAATAGCGTCTTGCCCTTGTATGGTGACAAGGTTGTGGATGTGGCTGATACCCATCATGAGGAAAACGCCATTGAAATACGGGGGGTCAACAAGATATTCTCCCGAAAAATTGGCATTATTCGCCGTAAAACCGAGGTTAATCATGCGGTAAAGGAAGTTTCCCTTGATATCAGCCGGGGAGACATTTTTGGCATAGCAGGCGAAAGTGGATCAGGAAAAACGACACTGGCCAAGATTTTACTTGGCCT
>CAZHIL010000483.1:0-3792 GCA_964532985.1 uncultured Albidovulum sp.
GATGGATACAGCCAGAATTGGTGAAAGATGGTGGATGGCTTAAGGGCCTGAATCAACCTTTTGAAAATGCCCCCGGTTAAGGGGGCATTTTTTTTGGGAACGTACTATAAGGAAAGCAATTACTGTTTTTGAGGGTTGCCGTTTTAAGAAATCCGGAGGCAACATGTGGGCAATCGTTTTCCCATGGCACGGTTCCTTTCGGTTTTCCAATAATAAGTTCTGTAACCCAACCCATGGAATTGGGTTGTTGTCGTTCGGGAGCGGAAGCAGGGTGTGGTTTACCGGAAATGATTTCGCAGGTAACGACATACAGACGCAGTGCACCGGTTCGAAAAAAGAGGGTTCCGATTCCCCTGCCAGGGCCTCGAAAGCACTGGGAGAAATTTCGTTCCTAGCCAACAAGCGGTTAGCCAGCCTCTCGATTCAGGAGGGATATTCTTCCATTGAGATCTCCGGCATGAACCGGATAGATCGGTTGGCGGTCGACCTGATCATCGAGGGGGAGGAAGACAGACGGACATCCATCTATCTTGGACCCCGCGAAAGAATCGATCCAAAGTTTTTCAATTGTCTCCAGCACAGATCGTTGTTTCTCGACATGAGAAGGCTGGCGGCCATCAACCAGGACAATCCTCAGCTGACTGTGCTAGACAGGAAGTTGGAGCGAATTGAGTATTTCCTCAGCAAGGAACGGGGTTCACCCTCCATTTTTGATTTGGGCATTTGGATCCAGTATTGGCAGGATCGGATCCTGTATGGGTTGAGGTGTTGGTCATCCGATTTCTACAGGTCCTGGTTGCGCCCTTTTTTATGCCTTTTTATTGGTTATCTGGCCATCAACGCAGTACCTTTTTTTCTCATTGAGTCTTTCAGTATTTCCCATTGGAAGGACCTGACGCTTCGACCGATTACCGAGCTTGCCACCTACGAGGCCAGTTTGAAGCAAATCCTCGGCATGGTAGAGTACGAAACCCTATCCGACGCCGACAAAAGGAACCTGAAGCTTGCAGGATGGGCTGAAACTGTTTGGATCGCCATGTGGTCGTTCCCGTTCGCAAAGGCAATCCGGCGGTAATTCAACAATATTGCTCCCAGGTTATCGTCCGACAGCTGAGGGTAGGGATTGGGGGCTGTTGCCCGCTGTCGGGATATTGTATTTCCTTATTTTCCCGAATGGTGGGGACACCCTGCTATTTGAGAGGAATAATCTGTATCATTACTTGACACATGCCCAGACAGGTGCTACATGGTGGAGCATGATACAGGGAACCAGGGGGAAGCTTGCAAGAAATGCCGTGCGTGGACTGTATGGCAAGGGTTTTCCCTCCGAACTTGTTCGCAGGACCCGCACAATGCTTCTGGCCCTGGATGCCGCCGATTCCCTGGAGGATCTCAGGTTTCCACCGGGCAACCACCTTGAGCTTCTGGGAGGGGACCGGAAGGGATATCATTCATTGCACATCAACAGCCAATGGAGAATCTGTTTTCTCTGGA
This sequence comes from uncultured Albidovulum sp., assembly GCA_964532985.1. Classification (GTDB taxonomy): domain Bacteria; phylum Pseudomonadota; class Alphaproteobacteria; order Rhodobacterales; family Rhodobacteraceae; genus MPNP01. The sequence goes on from CAZHIL010000483.1 coordinate 1,495, forward strand.
CGGAAAGGGGACCTGCCGATGTTGAAATTGTCGATTATCACTGAAAGGACTAGTCATGACCCAAAGCCTTCTCAAGGATCCTCCCCATCCCGGTGAGGTCCTGCATGAACTCTACCTCAGGCCATTGGCCATGAGCTCCCTGACCTGTGCCCGCCGGCTGGGTGTTCCCAGAACCCGGATTGAACGTCTGGTCAAGGGCCAGACAGGCATAACGCCCGATACGGCGTTGCGTCTGGCCCGGCTTTTCAACACGTCTTCCATCTACTGGATGAACATGCAGACCATCTACGAAATGGGCCTGGCCACCAAAACGGTTGATGTTTCCTCCATCGAACCCCTGGAATATGCACGTGATTAGGATCCATTGATACCCTGCCCTAGAACGATAGAGGCACTTGTCAATGAAAGCGGTGATTTAAGGATTTAAAACCATGGGATGGCCTTCATTGGAACAGAAAGACAGGTCAGGGTTTACAACCTGGCGCCGGATGCTCGAACCATTGCTGCAGGACAATGGCGAGTGCTTGAAAGACGTGATTCTGGAATGGGGTGAAATACCGTATGAGGATAATATCCCCGTGCTGTCGGATCCTGAAGAACTCGACCGGGAATTCTACCCCGGTTTTGGTACGGTACGGGGCAGGCCTTTTGTTGCCTATACTTCGAGGAGCATCTATTTTGTCCACGCTTATGATGGCCTGGAAACCATCCGCCACATTCCCAGGAATCCCGGTTCGGGCATGAAGCCCAGGCATTACAGCGATTACCTTTGACAACGGTCTGATTGTAGCCGTATCCACGGAAAACCTCCCCACAGGATTTGGTCAGAATTCAGTTTGCCAGGAACCCTGGTTGAAACTGGACCATGCGGGAGCCATCTGGATGGCATTGATCCCATAGGCCAGGAGAGAGTAAATGAGAACAGAACCCATCAATTGGAAATACGTCCGGATCGGGGAGTGCGAGCTGACGGCCCGTACCTTCAATCTCCTGCGCAGCAACGGGATGGAAATCCTGGGTGAAGTGGCTGCACGTTCGGATTCCGACCTGTTGGCCCTGCCCGGTTTCGGCAGGATATCACTGCTGGAAGTCAAGGAGCTGCTGGCTGCATTCAAAAGTTCAATGCCCGATGAAACCAAGGCCATGACATGGCGCAGGCTGCTTGAGCCGCTGCTGAAGAAGAATGGTGATACCCTCGACGAGGTGGTTTTCGAATGGGGTGACCTTCCGGAGGACAATGGACCCCTCATGACTGATGAGGAAGAGCTGAACAGGGTTTTCCAACCGAAACCTGAAAGGGCCATGGGGCGACCTTTTCATGCCCATTCCGAAAGGGGCATCTATTTTGTCGTGAAGCTTGATGATGGGGAATCGGTGCGGTACATCCCCAAATACCCGGGAAGTGGCCGGAAACCGATTCACTATTGAGATCCAGACCGGAGGTCAATTCAAACCCAAATTGGTATGACAAGGCAAGGAATTCCGTAAATGAGCAACCAGCAGCTCCCTGACTTCCAGCAGTGATATCCCGCCGGAAAACCCGTTCGCAGCTTGCATAGAAATTGTTGCAGTCAACCAGGGCAAACATCAGGATCCCACCCCACTGGTTCCTGGGTCTGCCGTCCTGGAGATCAACTGATGCATTGTTTTTTTCTTTGTCCATATCAGGAAAATAAGGAACAAACGGTTTTGAGGCAAGCAAATATCTCCCCTCTTAAATAAGTATAAAAGTACAAAGAGTGCAAATTGCCAGATTTCGGACATATTTTTTGAACCTGTCCGGAAACGATGCTTTCCGGACAACGTATTCTTGTTTTTTTGATATCGTTCCTCTAGATAAGGCCGGTTATATCGGGTACTGTTCCGGAGAAAAGGAAAGGTTTAATATTCAGATATGGCAATGGTTAGGTCGAGCATCAGTTTGACTTCGTGTACTTTTGAAACAATCAATCCCTTGAACAGCTATTTGGGTTAGGCTCAAGTCCTCAAGAATTCATTCATCAGGAATTCAACCACCTTTTTTGAGGATTCCAGACTGGAATTTCCCTCGGCAAGGGCATCTTGATATATTTTTCTTTGCTTGTCACTGGAACTGCCGTTTTTTGCAATATCCCTGATTCTCACCAGATAATCTTCACAAGACAATTCAGTAGCATCATACCAGAGTAAATCAATCAACTCTTCCGTCAGATCTTCAAAGGGAACCAGCTTGTTTTTTCCAAGGTCAATCAAATCCCCTGAAACTCCGTAACGTTGTGCCTTCCATCTGTTCTCAGTGATCAAACTTCGATGATAGGG
>CAZHIL010000484.1:0-5608 GCA_964532985.1 uncultured Albidovulum sp.
ATGAAAACTCGGATCCGTTCATATTATACGAACCAGGTGGCTATCTTGATGTCAAGAACACCACCTATGAAGCGGTTTCTGACCGAAAAGTCAGGGTATCGGGTGGCAAGTGGGTACCCTCCTCCCAATACAGTGTAAAAATTGAAGGTGTCAGAATTGCCGGCCATCAGACGACAAGCCTGACAATGATTCGAAACGCCCATTATGTACGAAATATTCAAACCTGGGTCGAAAAGTTGAAACAATTTCTGGAAAACTCGCTTGATGAGAAGTTTGGAGTTGATGCCGATAACTGCCATTTGGATTTCAGAATTATTGGATCCGAAGCAACACTTGGTACACTTGAAAACCTGTCATCCCAACCTGTTGAAGTTGGAATTCTGAGCATCATAACCGCTGAAACCCAAGAACTTGCAAATGAAATAGCCAAGCACATCAATCCCTACCTGCTTCATTTCCCCTTGTCTGACAAAGAGGAACTGCCGACATTTTCCTTCCCCTACTCCCCGGCAGAAACCGAAAGGGGACCATTGTATGAGTTCTGCTTGAACCATGCACTGGAGCTGGATGATCCCTTGGAAATTTTCAAAATAGAGGTGTTTGAAGTAAATGGCTAACCTTCGTGACAAGGTCTTCAAAATCCGATCCAAAAATGCCGGGCCTTTCACGGTAACCATTGATATTTTCTGTAGGAACCAAACCAGCCTCAAGCGAATACTTTGTTTGTTGGATGGTGATACCCTTTCCCGCCTCTACAATGTAGAAAAAGACACGTTCGAAATTTTTGAGGTACCTGATTTAAATGTAATAAAAATCAGTTTTCCACGTACCCATATTCAGGGAAGCCGACTTGACCGGGACATGCATGGTGCCCAATTTGCCGAATTGCTGAATGAAATGGAACTTCCCGACAATTTCTAACAATACCAAAGCTAACCTATTCCTTGGCCAGAAGGGATTCTGCCAATTCCCTTCCCAAATCCAAATGGGAAGCAATTGGAGCCGTTTTCATTCCCCTTAACAACTCCCCTTTCTTTTCTGAAAAAAACTCACCTGTCAGGGTTATGTTTGGCCCCTTGATTTCAGCTAGGGCACCAACTGGCAATTCACAAGAACCCTCCAGGGTATTAAGGAAATACCTTTCGGTTGTTACCTGAATTCTAGTCGGGTTATGCGAAATACTCTCAATGAGCGAATTAAGCCATTCTTCATCTTTATGGGTTTCGAGACAAATAACTCCTTGTGCTGGTGCGGGTAGGCAGGTTTCAACTGGGATTTCGTATCTGGGAATATCCCAAATGCCCATTCTGTTCAATCCGGCAGCAGCAAGAATAATGCCATAAACTTCACCAGTTTCCCATTTTCCAATACGACAATCTATATTGCCCATGATTTCCACAACCGCCACTTCAGGATTGGCACTTAATATTTGTTTTTGTCGTCTGATGCTTGAAGTACCAATCTTTAGTCCTGCCGGTAAGGATTCTATGGTTTCACCCTTCCTCGATATCAGTATATCAAGCGGGTTTTCACGTTTAAGAAAACCAGCCATGGCAAGGCCTTCAGGTTGTTCAAAGGGCATATCCTTCAAGGAATGAACACCAATATCAATGTTACCAGCGATTATTTCTTTCTCGATTTCCCTACAAAACACTCCCTTGCCTTCCAACTCCCTGAAAGGTCTGTCAGTAATCTTGTCACCAAGGGTTTTGATAGTGATTATCTCTATCCTGTCTTCCTCCCAATCCAGATTTTCAAGGAGCAGCTTTTTTACTTCTCCTGCTTGGAGCAAGGCCAATCTGGACCCCCTGGATCCAATTCTGATTTGTGATTTTATCTTGATCATTACTTGATTTTATTTCTGGTTATGTAAAATTGATTGAACCTCAGCAATAACTTAATCTTCAAAGAAGGAATGCGAATTCATTATCTTGCATGAGTTTGTATACATTTTGTTCCACTTGAACGAAAATCATTCTGAGAAACAACATACCAAATGCACTTTTAGGCTAAATGAACAATATTCGCAAACCACTGCTTAGGGTTCTTGCAGGTGAGAATCTGAACCCACCACCAATTTGGCTAATGAGACAGGCTGGCAGATACCTACCTGAATACAGGGCCTTGCGTAGTCAGGCCAAGGACTTTCTTTCCCTCTGTTATAACCCCGAACTGGCCAGTGAAGTTACCTTGCAACCAATAACACGATTTGGATTTGATGGAGCCATATTGTTCGCTGACATTCTTTTATTGCCCCATGCTTTAGGGGTTGATGTCAAATTTGTGGAGAATGTCGGACCCCGCCTCTCCCCGATACAAACCCAGGAACAGCTTTATCGGCTGAAGGATAAGGAGAAGATACATGAAACTCTGAATCCTGTCTATGAAACCATTAAAATAATTTTGGCAAAATTACCTCCACAGGTAGCCCTGATTGGTTTTGCCGGTTCACCATGGACCGTAGCCACCTACCTCATTGCCGGTAAGGGCGAAACGGGTCAGGTAACTTCCAAGGAATTCATGATTCGAAATCCCGAACTGTTTGATCAAATCATTTTACTTCTCACTGATGCTACAATCGAGTATCTAACCCGACAAATTGAAGCCGGTGTGGAAGTGGTAAAACTATTTGACAGCTGGGCAGGTTCGCTGGAGGGACTTTTTTTTGACAATTATGTAATCAAACCAAATGCTCATATCATCACTACCCTTAAACACAGGTTTCCCCATATTCCAATTATCGCTTTTCCCAAGGGATCGGGAATGAAACTTCCGGGGCTTGTTTCGAATCTGCATGTTGATTGCTTGGCGTTAGATCAGAATGTCAGCCTGGATATTGTGGATAAAATTTTGCCTTCCGTAAACTGTATCCAGGGCAATTTGAATCCCCAGACCCTTGTCAGTGGCAAGGTAAGGTTGGAAAGTGAAACTCAGAACATTCTTAAATCCTGCTACAATTTTCCTCACATTTTCAACCTTGGACATGGCATCCTGCCAACTACACCCATCCAGCATGTGGAAAAGCTGGTAAAACTGATACGAGAAATTTGAACGCTATCTTTCTCTCAAGCAGGTCATTTCCATTTGGCAAGTGGCGGCAAACTCATCAGTACGGCATCTGGATCATGTCCTGATTCCAAGCCAAATTTTGTCCCTCTGTCGTAGATCAGATTGAATTCGGTATATAACCCCCTGTGAAGCAATTGTTTTTCTCTGTCATTCTCGTTCCAAGTCTCTTTTTGTCGCAAGGTTACAATCTCCGGATAAACACTTAGAAAGGTTTTTCCTACATCCATGACAAACTCAAAGTCATTTACCCAGTTACCTGTATCCAAATCATCAAAAAAGATTCCACCTACCCCTCTGGCCCTTTTTCTGTGTGGAATATAGAAATACCTGTCAGCCCAATCCCTGAACTCTTCATAGTAACCTGGATCATGCCGATCGCAGGTTTCCTTGAGAGAGGTGTGGAACAGTGTTGTGTCCTCAGGATATTCGATACACGGATTTAAATCCGTACCTCCTCCAAACCATGTTTCCTGTTCAGTCATGAACATCCGTGTATTGAAGTGGACAGCTGGTACCCTAGGGTGGTTTAGATGGGCAACGAGTGATATCCCACTGGCCCAAAAACCTGATTCTCCATCCTCAATTTTTTTTCTTTTCTTGAGTGTTTCAACCATCTTGGGAGAAAGATTTCCATAAACGGTTGAAACATTAACACCAATTTTTTCAAAGACCTTGCCAGATACCATCTTGGACATGATACCACCTCCGGCATCACTTCCATCCATGGTATTTCTTGTTGTTTTTTGCCGAGTAAAACTACCTGGCTCGACCGTAAATCCATTTGGTACGGGAAGTTCCCATTCCAATTTTTCAAAACGTTCACATATCTGGTTTGACAGGTTGGTAAACCATTCACTTGTCAATCGCTTTTTTTGTGCTGGATCGATTTGCGCCATTTGTTCTTTGAAATTGCAAGAAAAACGAGATCAGAATTACATCAGTATTCCTGTCGTGAATTGAGTGCCGAGGTTATGGTGGTTGAATCAAGATAATCCAATTCACCACCCGAAGGAATACCTCTCCCGAGGGTTGTGATTTTAATATTCAAACCCTCCAATTGTTCCACGATAAAGTGGGTTGTTGATTGTCCGGGAACAGTTGCATTCATGGCCAGGATCACTTCCGAGATTGCCTCATGCTTGATTCTGTTAATCAGTTGGGGAATACCAAGTTCCTCAGGTCCGATACCCTCGAAGATTGAAAGGACACCTCCAAGAACATGATATTGCCCTCGGTAGATTTCCGTTTTCTCCAAGGCCCATAAATCAATAACGGATTCCACAACACATATCACATTTTTCTGGCGATTTTCATCACCACAAATGTCACATTTGGAATGCAAGGTTACATTACCACAAATCTGGCAATGATCGATGATTTCGGTAAAATTCTCCAACATCTTGACCATGGGCTCAAGCAGTTGGGTCCTGTTCTTGATAAGATGCAGTACAATCCGTTTTGAGGATTTCGGCCCCAGCCCCGGTAACCTTGCGAATTGATCGACAAGTAATTGGATTTCGTTCTTGCGGGCCATTAAATATTGAAATTGAAATCAGAAGGCAGTCCCACTTTTTCGGTTACTTTTCTCCTTCTTTCAGCTGAAATTACCACTGCTTCGGATTGTACCTTCTTTATTGCTTCCGTAGTGGCTTCGGACAAATCGATACCGGTATCGGGATTCAACCTTTCCCGATTGAAAATCACCTCATATATCATTCCATTGCCGTTGCAAAGTACCTTGACCGTTTGACAGGTGCTTTCTGCCATGATCACCATTTCTTCGATTTCCTTGTTGGCAAGGAGCAACTCGTTCTTCAATTCCTTACCTGCCTTGGCCAGCTCTGCAATTTTCATCGGATTGAATTTATCTGGAATCATACCTTTTCCTTCATTTGTTCCTTTCGGAATGCTATAAAATTATTTTACCAATTTAGCTTCTGGAAACGCCTCGAATACACTGGCTACCAGTTTATTGTCTTTCAACTCTTGTTGCCTCGGATTTTCTTTTGAAATCTGTTGCTTTTGATCATGTGCATGATTGGGCTTTTCTACTGGTGGTTCTCTAAACTTGGTAATTGGTTCTGTAGAAAATTCTTCGATATTTCCTTCATCGTTGATTGTGGTGGAAGGTGGAGATTCTCTTTTTTCAGCTTGATCCTTTTCTACTGAAATTCTTTCAACAGGGGGATTTCCAGTTTCTGTAGCAGGTTGATCACCTTTCCAGGTGGAAAGTTTTTTAACCATTTCATGGGGAGTAGGTAATCCTGCAACATGGGTTAACCTGATCATGGCCATTTCTGCTGCCATCATGTGATCTGGTGAATAGGACAATTCCTGTAATATTTTCAGCAACATTTGCCAGGCACGATGCAAAACTGGTAATGACAGTTTTGAACTCAATTCCAAACCTCTGGTCTTCTCTTCCGGAGACAAGGTGGGATCATCAAGGGTTTTGGCATTGATCTTAACGACAGTCAGAAAATGAATTGTTTCCGAAAGGTCCATTAAAATGGTTTGAGGGTCAGCGCCATCATTGAAT
>CAZHIL010000485.1:0-3052 GCA_964532985.1 uncultured Albidovulum sp.
ATCAGAAAGGGCTTTCGCAAGGAAATCGACAGCTATTCGGCATTTTTCGAAAATGATCGGAAAACCACAACCGGTTTGGATGGATATCTAAAGAATAGAAATATGAAAAAAGTTGTTTGTGCCGGTCTGGCCACGGATTTCTGTGTTTATTACTCGGCCATCGATGCCAGGAAACTGGGGTATCAGGTAACCGTTTTGATGGATGCCTCTCGTGCGATTGATCTTGATGGCTCGTTGGATAACGCTTTGAATGATATGCGATCAAATGGTATTGATTTTTCAACCATTGCTGAATTACTGTCATAATCACTTATCATGATGTTTACTCCCAACATTGACATAGCTACCAGGGTCTATAATCATAATTGGAAAATAGATCCCATCGTCAGATCATTGATTGACACCGATTTCTATAAGTTGCTCATGTGCCAATTTATCCTGGAAAATCATCCTAGGGTCAGGGTTATGTTCAATTTGATTAACAGAACGGGAAATGTTCCCCTTGCAGACCTGATCGACAAAAAGGAATTGGAAGAACAGCTTGATCATATCAGAACGCTCAGACTTTCCAGAGGGGAATCTACCTGGCTAAGGGGAAATGTGTTTTACGGCAAAAGGCAAATGTTCCGACCGGAATTTATTGATTGGTTCGAGAATCTCCAACTGCCACCCTATCACCTTGAAATCAGGGATGGTCAATTTGAACTGTCTTTTGAAGGCCTTTGGCCAGAGGTGATGCTGTGGGAAATTCCGGCTTTGGCTGTATTGACCGAACTTCGTTCCCGCTCCATTCTCAAGAAACTGGGGCGATTTGAACTTCAGGTTCTTTACGCTCGTGCCATGACCCGGGTTTGGGAAAACACCCTGCGTCTTGGCAACCTGCAAGATCTTCGCTTGGCTGATTTTGGAACTCGAAGAAGGCACTCCTACCTTTGGCAGGATTGGTGTGTTCAGGCCTTGAGGGAAGGTTTGGGCAATAAGTTTATAGGAACTTCAAATTGCCTCATTGCCATGAGAAGGGAGGTTGAAGCCATAGGTACGAGTGCCCATGAACTTCCAATGGTATATTGTGCCCTAGCCGATAATGATGAGGAATTGGCAGATGCACCCTATCAACTTTTGCAAGATTGGCAGAAGGAGTACGATGGAAATCTAAGGATAATTCTAGCCGATACCTATGGTACTGAACAGTTGCTGAGGAATGCCCCGGATTGGCTTGCAAAATGGACAGGCATCAGGATTGATTCAGGAATGCCGGGTAAAATGGGGGAAGTTGCCCTTGACTGGTGGAAACAAAGGGGGGAGGATATCAGTCAGAAACTGTTGATCTTTTCTGACGGGCTGGATGTAAGTACCATTGAGGAACTTCATAATCAGTTTTTGGGGCGGGTAAGATTGAGTTTTGGCTGGGGCACCCTGTTAACCAATGACTTTCGAGGTTTTGCACCGGATGATGGGCTTGCACCCATCTCTTTGGTTTGCAAGGCTGCCAGTGCCAACAACCGACCTACTGTCAAACTCTCCGATAACCCGAGAAAAGCCACTGGACCAGAGCATTTGATAGAACATTACCGGAATATTTTCGAAGTTGGCGCTCAAGTTCCAATGGAGGTAATTGTCTAAAACTGCCTTTGCCGTCTTATTGATTGCATGATTATTGTAAATTTCGTACACTGAAGAAGCTTCTCATCAAGAGACAAATTTAACAACTGATACCGTAAAGCTGGCCTCAAATACCTGAATCCAGTGAAATTCGGATAATATGTCGAGCAATGAATTCACCCCAATCAAAAGGGTCTCCCAAGACTCCTGAACGGAAAGTCCGGCGGAAAACAAAAAAAACCAGACCTCCAGGGTATTGGAGTCGGACTCGCAAATTGGTTTTCAGGGCTGTCTGGGCCTTTGGTTGGCGAATGGGTACGGTATTGTTCATCATTCTGGCAATATCCACTGTCTATTTCTATTCTTCCCTACCAACAGCTGATAACCTGGTAGATGGTCGAACCAAGGGATCCATCACCTTCTTTGACCGCAACGGGAAAATATTCTCCTGGTGGGGTGAGCAATTTGGAGGTCAATTGACAGTTGATACGGTTTCTCCACATTTGATCAATGCCATAATTGCCGTAGAGGACAAAAGATTTTACAGACATTTGGGGATCAGTCCAAGAGGTATCATCGGTGCAATAACCATCAATATGAGGGAAGGTAGGTCACCCTTTGTCGGGCATGGGGGTTCAACAATTACCCAGCAGGTAGGAAAATTGCTATGTTTCAACAAACCCTATGATTCCGAAAAATGGCCGGAACCAAGGGATTACGAGAAATCATGCCGAACCAATACCCTTTGGCGCAAGGTCAAGGAAATCCCTTTTGCCCTGGCTCTGGAATTGAAATATACCAAGGATGAAATCCTGATGGTTTACCTGAACCGAGCTTACCTAGGGGCCGGTGCCACAGGCTTTGAAGCCGCTAGCCAAAGGTATTTTGGCAAACGGGCAAGAACCTTGACACTCGGCGAAGCGGCCCTTCTTGCCGGCTTGCTGAAGGCACCATCCCGATACGCTCCTACCAGGAACCTTACGATTTCCCAACAAAGGGCTAATTTGGTAGTTTCCCTGATGGAGGATCAGGGATACATTTCTCCCAATGCAGCCCGGGATGCCATCAATAATCCTGCCCAGCTGTTTCCAGAATCCACCAACAAGTCGGGTGGACATTATGTTGACTGGATTTTACAGACTGCTCCGGGATTTCTCACCTATGATACTCGTGAGGATGTTGAAATCCAGACCACCTTCGACCTGTCCATACAGAAAGCATTGGAAGATGCCGTAAGGGAAGTCTTTTCCACTAAGATTTATAAAGGGTCCAATGTTGAACTGGCTGTCGTAACCATGTCACGAGATGGCGCAGTTCTTGGAATGGTGGGAGGCAAGAACTTTGAGGCCTCGGGATTATTCAACCGGGCATCCAGCGCCTATCGGCAAACCGGTTCCCTGTTCAAGCCCATCGTTTTTGCTGCAGGCTTGGAATCTGGTCTGAACTATAG